>NZ_JAEQCI010000054.1:0-2659 GCF_020738565.1 Microcoleus sp. PH2017_12_PCY_D_A
TATCCAAGAAACATCGGGAGAACGATTTGCACCGTTTGGTAGTCTGAAACAAGTTGAAGAATCGAAACAAACTCCCAGTTTAGTTCGTCTGTTCCAAATCACAAAATCTGCATTTATTTCTGAATTGTAATTTCCGGTTTCTCCTCCTGTGGGCGACATGACGGTTATTTCTCCTCGGGCGTTGCGTTCAAATTTGACATCGGGGTTTTGGCGACACAGTTGATAAAATTGGTCGTCGGTGATTTGGGCGATCGCATTAAAGTTGATGGTAACTGCTAGCATGGTATTTTAGAGGCTGCATTGTGAGTGTTTTAATCGCAGATAAATGCCGATCGATGCAGGTTGTGTAAATTCTCAACTGGGATTGCTATTTTTGAAGCGGGAAGATTTTATGATACACTTGTGCTAGCATTATATCACAAAGTTATAATAACGTGTTCATCTTGTTGTGAAAATCTTTTTCCAGGAAAGATTTGCAGACATAGCAGTAATAAAATGCAATGTTGATTTCGCTCAATAACTTAGGAACCCCTTCTAATAAACTAGCTAAGATCTTGCCTTCCAACTTCAGCGCGTCCATGCCGATCGCAAAAAACAACAATCCCAATCCAGCCAACAAGATTTTGTAGGGAGTAGACTGTAGTTCCCGCCGAAAAAACCATCCGTAGGAGAACACAAATATAGCGTAGAGCAAACTAACTCCTAACTTGGGAATTCCCAAGGCGCTAATATATAGATGAATCCTGTAAATTTCATTGAGCAGAAATGCCCCTGTCAACAAAGCAGAGAACAGAATAAATCGAGTTTCCGTAGGGCGCAGTTGCATAGTTTTAGCCAATCCATAGCTAAAGCTACAAACAATGACTGGTACAGCACACAATACTTGAAATGTGCGAGTTAACAAGGCGACATTGGGATTGGGGGAGAAAAAAGGGTGAAAGAATAAATCGCTGACTTGCAAGCCTGAAATTTGAGTCAAGACAATCAGAAATCCCACCAGCAATAGAGATAAACAATTGAGCCGCAAAGCTGAGCGAAAAATAGTCATAAGCGAGAAACGACAAAAGGACGGTTTACCGCAGACAAATCAAAAAATACATTTCCACTATAGCTGCTGATTTGCTAAACTAAGAAGAGACTTGTTAAACTGGGTAACACTGATGCTGTCCGTAAAAGAAGCAGAATCGATCGTTCTAAATTTGGCGCAACCCCTCGACAGTCAGCGGGATGTAGAAATTGTAGACTTGCTGGCAGCATCGGGGCGCATTTTGGCTGCACCCGTCACTGGTTCCCTCGATTTTCCCTATTGGGACAATTCGGCAATGGATGGCTATGCCGTGCGGTTTGCTGATGTGGAAAATTGCAGCCCCGAAAAACCGGCGGTACTTGAAGTAGTTGAGGAGATTCCAGCGGGATATCCGCCTCAAACTGCGCTACAATCGGGTCAAGCAGCCCGAATTTTTACGGGCGCGATGATGCCGGATGGTGCTGATACGGTGGTAATGCAGGAAGAAACGAGGCGTGAGGGCGATCGCATTTTTATCTTAGTTTCTCCTGAAAAACCGCAAGCATTTGTCAGGCACAAAGGCGCTTTTTATCAAGCAGGAACAACTTTACTAACTCCCGGTACAGTTATCAAAGCGCCCGAAATGGCGGTATTAGCAACTGCACAGTGCATTCAAGTTCCCGTTTATCGGCGTTTGCGGGTGGCAATTTTTTCTAGTGGTGACGAATTGGTATCGCCAGACAAAACTTTGACTTACGGTAAACTGGTAGATTCAAATCAATATGCTTTGACAGTGTTGTTAACTCAAATGGGATTTGAACCGATTCGATTGGGGATTGTTCCTGACTGTAAAGATGCCTTAACAAAGGCAATCGCTCAGGCTATTTTGATAGCAGATGTGGTGATTTCTACGGGCGGCGTATCGGTAGGAGATTACGATTATATTGAGAAAATATTGGCGGAGTTGCAAGGAAGAATTCACATTAGTTCTGTGGCGATTAAGCCGGGAAAACCTTTGACTGTTGCTGCCTTTAAACGAGATGAAAAAAAATCAGATTCGCCGATTTTGAGTTCAGATTGTCTCTATTTTGGTTTGCCGGGAAATCCAGTTTCAGCTTTAGTCTGCTGTTGGCGCTTTGTTGTGCCTGCTTTGCGAAAGATGTCTGGGCTGGGCGCGGATGCTTGGGGGCCGGAGTTTGTGCGGGCTCGATGTGATGTTGAATTGCGATCGCACGGCAAGCGCGAAACTTATGTTTGGGGTAAACTACATTTAGTTGCCGGATTCTGGGAATTTGAACCTGCTAGCGGCAGCCAAAATTCAGCAAATTTAATTAACCTCGCAAATACGACTGGTTTAGCAGTTTTGCCCGCATCGGAAACCTGGATTTGGCCTGGCGAATTCGTTGAAGTTTTAAAAGTTAGTTGACAGTTGACAGTTGTCAGTTGGCAGTTGGCAGTTGGCAGTTGGCAGTTGGCAGTTGGCAGTTGGCAGCAGTTATTAGTTATTTGTTATTGTTTAGAACCTACCCATTCCCAATTCCTCATTCCCAATTTCCCATTCCCCATTCCCCATTCCCAATTAACAATGAGAATTTTAATTTTTGAAGACGATTATTAGTTATTTGTTATTGTTTAGAACCTACCCATTCCCAA
>NZ_JAEQCI010000054.1:2665-97828 GCF_020738565.1 Microcoleus sp. PH2017_12_PCY_D_A
GTTATTGTTTAGAACCTACCCATTCCCAATTCCTCATTCCCAATTTCCCATTCCCCATTCCCCATTCCCCATTCCCAATTAACAATGAGAATTTTAATTGTTGAAGACGATCCGATGATGCAACTGGGATTAGAGCAAGTTTTAGCCGACTCCCCAGAAATAGAAATAGTAGGACAAGCTGAAGACGGATATTTAGGTGTAGCAGCCGCACTGAAACTGAAACCTGATATTATTGTGATGGATATCGGTTTGCCGCGGCTGGACGGCATAGCAGCGACGCAGCAAATTAAAGCACAACTGCCGGAAGTTCGAGTGGTAATGTTAACTTCTCATACGGCTGAAACTGAAATTATTGCTGCGCTTTCTAGCGGTGCTGATGCTTATTGTATTAAAGGTGCTTCCGTAGACAGGCTGTTAGCGGCGATTGCAGCCGCAGCAGAGGGGGCTACCTACCTCGACCCTCAAATTGCTCGCACTGTCATCGAGCACCTCAAACCGCCTATACCAGCCTCTACAACTACTTATGGCCAGTTGTCACAGCGGGAATTGGAGGTGTTAAAGTTAATGGTGGAAGGTAACAGCAATCCTGAAATTGCAGCGGCGCTTTATTTGAGTCCAAATACTATTAAAACTCACGTTCGCGGTATTATGAATAAGTTGGCTGTGGACGATCGCGTGCAAGCAGCAGTTGTAGCGCTCAGAAGTGGGTTGGTGTAAAGAAGAAGGAAGAAGGAAGAAGGAAGAAGGAAGAAGGAAGAAGGAAGAGGGAAGAGGGAAGAAGGGGAGAAGGGAGAATTGCTCCATTACCAATCACCCTTGACTAATGACTAATGACTAATGACTAATGACTAATGACTAATGACTAATGACTAATTATTAGCAATTTGAGTAAGAGAATTTATGTCTGAGTGGATAGAAATCGGTACAATTGTAGCAGCTCAAGGTTTATACGGGGAAGTGCGAGTCTATCCCGATTCGGATTTCCCGGAAAGGTTTATTGAACCGGGGAGGCGGTGGCTTTTACGCCCTAAGAAAACTGAGCCGGAACCGATCGAGTTTTTGGGCGGTCGCTACATTCCGGGCAAAGGGTTGTATGCTGTAGAGGTGGAGGGTGTGGAAGACCGCGATGGCGCTGAAGCGCTGCGGGGCTGCAAGTTGTTAATCGAAAAGGGCGATCGACCTTACCTCGAACCTGATGAGTTTTACGTGCAAGATTTGATCGGTATGGAAGTGTTCAACCAGTTAACCGGCGAAATCTTAGGTAAGGTAAGCGATATTATTCCCGCAGGTAACGACCTTTTAGAAGTAGAAACAAACCTAAATCCGCCGGAACCTGTCGCCCTAGAACTAGCTAAGCCAAAACGCCCGGAAACTCCCACAGCAAACGCTGACCCCAGAAATACCCGCAAGCCACGGAAAATCCGCGTTAAAGAACCTAAATCAACTAAAATTTTGATTCCTTTTGTGCAAGAGATTGTGCCAATTGTTGACTTGGAACAAGGCAGAATTGAAATTGTCCCTCCTCCTGGTTTGTTGGAATAAATCTATAGCCTTTCTCAGGTAAATTAGGGCATCGGGCAAAGAGGGCATCGGGCATAGGATAATAGGTAATGGATAATAGGTAATAGGTAATAGGTAATAGGTAATAGGTAATAGGTAATAGTTAGTGGTTACTTGTTAGTCATTTTTATAATAACCAATGCCCTATGCCCCATGCCCCATGCCCCATGCCCTATGCCCTATGCCCTATGCCCCATTACCAATTCCCGATATTAATCTTTTCCTTTATTTGCAAACCGCACTATCAAGTAACTGATGGAAAGCGCGAAAATTGCTGCCGATAAACCAATTAAGTCGGCTGCGGTTTTTTTTTCTAGGTCAAGAATGATAATTTTTCGAGATACTGCTATCAAAGAAGTTACAATAACTAGCTCTACTTGAATTACGTGCTTTTTCAGATAAGCTGTAATATTTTCCAAGATTTCCAGGGCAATTAAAACATTTAAAAATAACCCAAATATGACAAACAAGGTCTCTTTTAACAAACTCTCGTGGTCGGTGAGCAATTCTTTTGCTAAATAAATCAGCAAATCGCAAACGCTGACGATAATTACCAAAATCATCGCCAGCGATAAAATTTTGGATATTATGACTTCTACATTTTCTGTAAAATGCAAAAATTGTTCATCGCTGCCAAACTTACAAATTTGCCTAAATAGTTTTTTCAGCATACCCGTGATATCGTGTGCGTTGAATTACCCGCAATCAACTTCTGTCCCTTGGTTGGGGCGGGTTTATGTAGATTGTTTGTCTGAATTATAGATCGTTGGTGGAACGCGCTCCTACAAATATTGCGGTTAATTTACCGGACATACTAGGATTTAGTCAACATTCAAGACAATTTTCCTATAAAAAAACCTCAAACTATTGTCTAGCAATAGTTTGAGGACTTTAAGACGCGGTACGATCGCACAAACAACTATCTATTCTCAACAGAAAATGATTGTTGACTGCTTGTTCGCACCCTCCTACATACGGTCAAGCTAAAAATTTAGCTTGGGTGGGTTTAGTAGCGGCGAGAAGAGCGGTCGTTGTTGCCCCAGTTACCGCTGTTGGAAGAACCGCGCTCTTCGCGGGGTTTTGCCTTGTTGACCTTGAGGTCGCGACCCATCCACTCAGCACCGTCAAGAGCCTCAATGGCTGCGGCTTCTTCTGCTTCTGTAGACATTTCTACGAAAGCAAAGCCCCGCATCCGACCTGTTTCGCGGTCAGCAGGCAATTGAACGCGCTTTACTGTGCCGTACTCTCCAAAAGTTTGGTTGAGGTGCTCCTGCGTTACTTCGTAGGATAAATTGCCGACATAGATAGACATTGAACATTCTCCAGAATCGAGGTTGTAGAGATTTAAATCCGGAGGAACGCCGATCGAACGAACTGTACTGCCGAAAATAAAGCCTTATAAAAATATTATAGCACCTATAGGTGCAAACTGCAATTTTTCAATCTGGGCGATCGACTAAAAATAAGGAGGAAGGAAGAAGGAAGAAGGAAGAAGGAAGAAGGAAGAAGGAAAAAGCCCCAATAAAGCAGGAAAAACTAGAAAAAATAAATTTAATTTTATTGATTCGCGAACTCTGCCGGAGAACGCAGCTTGTCGGATGCGTAATAGCTCAAAATTATTCGATAATCCTGCCCAAAAATTAGGTACAAGCCCCAAACTTATGTCGTGGATATCGGCAAATTTTAGACTCCTGTTCAAACTCCCAGATTGCATCTGTGGAGTAAATCTCAAAGCTCAAATCGACTGACAAAGGTCTTGATTCCTGTAGAGCGCCCTGCGATTGTGCCTCAGCCATAGTTAAGCAACTGGGTTTCTTGACAAAAAAACTGGAATTTTATTTGAGTATGTGGCAAGAAACCAAGGTAGATTTGGACGGCAGCTTAAGAATTGACGGTGACGGTGGATTTTTCCCAATTAAACTCCCCAACTTCTGCGACAACTTCGGCCGGAGTTTCTGCGCCCACGAGTACCAACTGCACCGCACAAGCTTTTAACTCGGGCTGTTTGGAATCTGGACAACTTGCAGGATGAGTCATGGCATTGGCTTCAGCACTTTCTGCCCACAGAGAACCCCAGTGCATCGGTACAAATAGCGTACCAGGGGCGATCGCCTTGGTGACTTTTGCGGGAAACTGAGCCTTACCGCGGCGCGATCGAACTTCTAGCAAATCTCCCTCCTTAATCTGCAATTTAGCAGCATCGCGGGGGTGAATTTCCAAAAACGGATTGGGGTGCAATTGATTAATTTTCTCGGTTCTCCCCGTGCGCGTCATCGTGTGCCAGTGTCCGTAAACTCTCCCCGTTGTCAACACAAACGGATAGTCGGGATCGGGAGGTTCTGCGAGTCCCCGCGAGTGATAGGCCGAAAATCTCGCCCGCGCGTCGGGAGTGTGAAAACGCCTGTCAGTATACAGCCGTTTCGCTTCATTCGCTGGATGCACAGGCTTATTTTCGGGACACGGCCACTGCTGCGGGCCGTGTACGCGCAAATACTCGTGGCTGAGGCCTGTCACGTCGCAAGGCCTTCCCCCTGTCAACTGCACGTACTCTTTGTATACGTCAGCGCTGCTGTCGAAAGCAAAGTGTTGGGTAAAACCCAACCGGCGGCCGACTTCTGCGAAAATCTTCCAGTCGTCGCGCGCTTCCCCGGATGGCGGATCGAAACCGGGACAAAAGGTCACCCGGCGTTCGGAATTCGTCATCACTCCGGTTTTTTCGCTCCACTGGGTTGCAGGCAGGAGGATGTGAGCGTAGGCTGAGGTTTCCGTGGGATAGTAGGCTTCTTGATACACCGTAAAGGGCGATCGCAGCAAAGCAGCTTTTGTCCGTTCCAAATCCGGCATACTCACCACCGGATTGGTGGCTGCAATCCACAGCAACTCCACATCGCCAGTTTCCAAACCCGTAATCATCTCCCAAGCATTGCGCCCAGGATTCGGGGAAATGCTTCCCGGTGCGATTCCCCAAAACTCCTCGACTTGGGTTCTGTGTTCGGCATTTTTCACAAAGCGGTAGCCTGGAAGCAAGTGAGAAAGTCCGCCCGCTTCGCGCCCTCCCATCGCGTTGGGCTGGCCGGTGAGGGAAAACGGGCCGCATCCCGGTTTGCCGATTTGACCGGTCATCAAGTGCAAATTAATCAGCGATCGCACCTTTGCCGTACCTTCGGAGGACTGGTTAATTCCCATTGACCACAGAGACAAAACCCGCTGCGACTGTTCCCAATAGTTAGCGGCCGTTTCTAATTCGCTAACAGTAATGCCGCACCGCGAGGCTACAAAATCCGGCGCGTAGTTGCTGATAACTTCAGTAAAAGCTGAAAAATTCGCCGTGCATTCTTGAATAAACTCAGGATCGATTGCCCGCCTGCGTAACAGCAAATATGCGATTCCGTTCAGCAAATCTATATCCGTCCCCGGTTTAATTGCTAAGTGCAAATCGGCTACTTCAGCAGTCGGAGTCCGCCTCGGATCTACCACAACCATCTTGACATTGGGATGCTTTTTGTGGTACTTTGCTAATCGGTTGAATACAATTGGATGGCACTCCGCTGTATTGCTGCCGATAATAAAAGCGCAATCTGTTAATTCTAAATCGTCGTAACAGCAAGGCGGCCCGTCCGAACCAAAACTTTGAACGTATCCCGAAACCGCTGAAGACATACACAAGCGAGAATTTGCATCAAAATTATTAGTGCCCAGACAACCTTTCATCAGTTTCTGGGCAACATAATAATCTTCTGTAGCGAATTGACCCGAGCCGTAAACGCACATAGCGTCAGGGCCGCTCGTGCTGCGAATTGTCTGGATGCGGTTAACAATGGCATCGAGAGCTTCGTCCCAGCTAGCGCGGCGGAAGGGTTGGTCGAGAGTCTCTCGCATCATCGGATAAAGTAGCCGATCGCTCCGAATAGACTCTGTTACCGTTGCTCCCTTAATACAAACCATGCCCTGGCTCGATGGGTGATTGCGATCGCCCCGGACTTTCCAAGTTTGTTTTTTGTCGGGAACAACTTCTAGACCGCAACCTACACCGCAGTAAGGGCAAAGAGTTTTTATAGTTTCCATCTGGTGATTTTAGATGCTAATTTTTGAAAGCTAATGGATAATTCGTAATTCGTCATTATAGTCGGAACTGAGGGCTCCTGCAAATAATGTATCTAAAATTACTAAATTACCGCAAAAATGCTTTACATAAGCGGAAAATACCCTGATTTAAAATTAACCGCTAATAAGGACTAAAGTCCTCACTACAAACCTGCCATTAGATTGGTTTGTAGTGAGGACTTTAGTCCTCAGAAATAAGGACTAAAGTCCTCACTACAAACCTGCCATCATATTGGTTTGTAGTGAGGACTTTAGTCCTCAGAAATAAGGACTAAAGTCCTCACTACAAACCTGCGAAAATGGTATAAGTCACCTACTTCGCTGTTTTAACTTCTAAGACGCCGCCGCCGCCGCTGGTCGGGCTAAAAGTTACTTGGAAATCAGCAGTTTTTTGAGCGCCTGCGGCGGCACCTGCGGGAGTTTGCAAAACCGGCAGGGGAGTTTCTTTGACGAAATCTTTAGCTGCTTTATTTGTGGGCTCGAACTGTAGGATATCTCCGTTTTGTTTCACTTTGACTCGATAGGTCAAACTTTGGGTAAATGTCGGAGTTGTCTTCCAATTTTCGTCAATTCGTGCATACAACTGATTGCCGATCGCCTCAAGTTCGGCTTTGTCGGAAATCCCTGAAGCTGCACTGGTTGCTGCTGTGGGTGCGGCGGCAGGAGTTGCAGCAGCAATTGGTGCAGGGCTGGCTGCGATCGGTGCAGGACTTGCAGCAGCACTCGGTGCAGGACTTGCAGCAGCACTCGGTGCAGGGCTGGCTGCAATTGGTGCAGGACTTACAGCAGCACTCGGTGCAGGGCTGGCTGCGATCGGTGCAGGACTGGGGGGAGAACTGACAACCGCCGTCGCAGTGGGTGCCGGTGCAGTTGCTGCCAGCTTGGCTTGCTTGAGTTGGCTGGAAACACCAGATGTATTGACAGCAGCTAAAGTCGCCATTGCTACCAACCACGAAACTGCCAGGACAGCACCTTTGATTGGCGAGGCTTCTAGGGGTTGTGCAGCGTGAGGTACAAAAGATACCGGTGGCATCGGCTTGTCAGCAGTAGGCCCAGGCTTTTTGCTAGCTGGTAATGGCAGGACGACGGGTGCTAGATCCGACTCTGTTGTATCCTCTTCGTGGTGCGCGTAGCGAGAGAACAAGAACTCTAAAGCAAAGTTGCGGAGTTCGTAATATTTCGGATCTTCCATGATCCGCGTGCGGTTGCGGGGACGGCTGAAGGGAATCTGCATATCTTCGCCGATCGATGCAGCAGGGCCGTTGGTCATCATTACGATGCGATCGGATAAAAACAAAGCTTCATCGATATCGTGAGTAATCATGACGATCGTAATTTTGTACTCGCTCCAAATTTTCAGCAATTCTTCCTGCAACTCTTCCCTGGTAATCGGATCTAGAGCTCCGAAGGGTTCGTCCAAAATCAACAGTTTGGGGCGAGTTGCCAGGGCTCGGGCGATCGCCACCCGCTGTTTCATACCGCCGGACAACTGTCCCGGTCTTTTTTGGCAAGCTTCGGTGAGACCCACTAATTCCAAGTTATCCTTGACGATCTTGTCGTGTTCCTCTGCGGACTTGTCAGCGTAAACAGTTTCAACGCCGAGGTGGATGTTTTCAGTCGCCGTCAGCCACGGTAGCAGCGAGTAGTTTTGGAATACCACCATGCGATCGGGGCCCGGTTCAGTAATCCGCGCACCTTCGAGAGCAACTTCTCCGCTTGTCGGCCCGTTGAATCCCGCAATCATGTTTAGCAAGGTTGATTTGCCACAGCCCGAGTGACCGATCAAACAAATAAATTCGCCTTCATTAATCGTCAGGTTCACACCGTCGAGAATGACAAAAGGTTTTTCTGGTTCTTTAAGATTTGGGTAGACTTTCGATACATCTTTAATAGTCAAAAAGCCTGGTTTCTTACTTTGAATCTTCGTTGCCTGGGGCGTTTTGAGAGTTTGCATATTTTCAGGATTTGGTTGGGGGTTTGCGGAATTAGACATGAGAATTTAGGATTAAGGGTTGGTAAGAGAGGTAATTAGGAAGCGGGAAATGTGGAGTCTTGTTTCCTGATTCCTTACTCTTCACTCCCTCTTCCTATTTTCCGGTTATGCTGGCAGTCTGATGGAACACTGACTGCCTATTTGTTCAATTAAGATTTCTTCAATGCGGAAGTCGCGCTTGATTTTGACCTTTTCAAGATAGTCGATCGGGTCGTCGAGATTAAAGACAGTACCGTCAAACAAGTTGATGCTGCGGCGAACTTTGGCAATATCCGGCAAACCCAACTCGCGCACTGCTTGACCGAAAACATCGGGTCGCAAAACTCGATCGACCACTTCCACCCAGTTTTTCGGGAACGGAATCAGTCCCCAGCGGGCCATCTGCGCCATCACCCACACCATTTCTAGGCGGTCTGGACAATTGGTTTGGTCAACATAGAACTGGTTGAAATTGTAGAGCATTTCGGGTTGTGCCTCTGTACCGGAGTTGTACGGGTCGAGGAACCCCGGGCGGATATCTTTTGGATCGGCACCGATATATTCTTCTTGGCAAATCAATTCTAGGATTTCTTCGCGGTTGCGGCGATCGTCGCAATATTCGCAGGCTTCCAAAAGTGCTTTGACGAGGGCGACGTGGGTTTGAGGATACTTCTGAGCCCAATCTTCGCTAACGCCGAGAACTTTTTCGATGTGTCCGGGCAGAATATCGAGGGAACGGGCCATGGCAAAACCTGTACCGTCGTTGACCGCTTTGGAGTTCCAGGGGTCGCCCGCGCAGTAGCCGTCAATGTTGCCTGCTTTTAAATTCGATACCATCTGCGCGGGCGGAATGACGGTCAAGGCCACATCCCGATCGGGGTCAATACCGCCGGCAGCCAGCCAGTAGCGAAACAGCAGATTGTGCATGGAGGCGGAGTGTACCATGCCCAAGGTATGACCTCGATCCGGAGTTTTGGCGATCGCAGCTTTGAAATCCTTTAAGGTGCGAATGCCTTGGTCGTAGAGGTGTTTCCCGAAGATAATCGAGTTGCCGTTGCGGGACAGAGTGAGGGCGCTGTTGACGGGAACCGGGGCTGCGCCGTCCAAGCCCAACAGCATGGCGATCGGCATTCCTGCAACCATTTGCGCCGCGTCCAGCCGTCCTTGGCCGATACCTTTAGCAATTTCTTTCCAGCTAGGTTCTCGGCTGAGGGTGACTTCTTCTAAGCCGTGGGCTTGGAAGAATCCTTTTTCTTTGGCTACGACTAAGGGCGCGCAGTCGGTGAGGGGAATAAAGCCGATGTCGAGGTTAATTTTTTCCAAGCCGTTGCCGGCAGTAACCACGGCTGGGGCTTGTTGTTTGGCCCGGCGCTGTTTGACCCGTTTTTGCTGGTTGAGGAAGTAAACCATTTCGTTACGCAGCGCGTAGTAACTCGGATGGTTGACCACTTCCATGCGCTTGCGGGGCCGGGGAATGTCCACTTCAAGGATTTGTCCGATTTGCGCTTCCGGGCCGTTGGTGAGCATGACAATGCGATCGCTCAGCAGCAAAGCCTCATCCACGTCGTGAGTTACCATAACGCTGGTGACTTTGCTTTCTTCGCAAATGTTCATCAATTGGTCTTGCAAACCACCGCGAGTTAAAGCATCGAGGGCGCCGAAGGGTTCGTCTAGCAGGAGCAATTTCGGGCGAATTGCCAGGGCGCGGGCGATCGCAACTCTTTGTTTCATCCCCCCAGAAATTTCGCCGGGGCGTTTGTTCGCTGCTGCCCCCAGTCCCACCAATTTAATGTGGTATTCAATTACCAACTCGCGGTCTTCTTGAGAGTTACCGCTGTAAATTTCATCTACTGCTAGGGCAATATTTTCGCGCACCGTCAGCCAAGGTAGCAGCGAGTAATTTTGAAACACCACCATTCTGTCCGGGCCTGGATCGCGGACTTCGCGCCCTTCTAAAGTAATCCCGCCCTGACTTGCTGTGTCCAGTCCGGCGATGATATTTAACAGTGTAGATTTGCCGCAACCGGAGTGTCCGATTAAGGTGATGAATTCTCCCTTTTTAATTTTAAGTTCGATATTTTTGAGAGCGATGTATTGCTCGCCATTGGGCAAGTTAAATACGCGATCTACGTGGTCTACTTCAATAAGGATTGACATGATTATTTTTTGTTAGTTTGTACTTTAGTAGATGCTGATTTTCAACTGATATCATCTGTAGGGTGCGCACTGCGCACCGAGCCCAAGTAAGATGCTGATTTTTAACTGATATCGTCTGTAGCGCCCTGCGCACCTTACTTTGTAAGATGCTAATTTTTAACTGATATCATCTGTAGGGTGCGCACTGCGCACCTTACTTTGTACTTTCAAATCTCAACCAAATCCTATTTTTGTTCTTCAGGAACAACTTTGGAAGCGATGAAACCAACGAGTCTGTCTAAAACTAAACCGACAATTCCTACATAAAGCACTGCCAGAATCACGGCGCTGAGTCGAGAACTGTTGTAAGCATCCCAGATGAAGAAGCCGATACCGACACCGCCGACTAACATTTCCGCAGCCACGATCGCCAGCCAAGACAAACCGATACCAATTCTCAAGCCTGTGAAAATGTAAGGAACAGAAGACGGTAGCAAGATTTTCCAGAAGTATTTTTGGTTGGGGAGGCGCAAAACCCGGGCGACGTTTCTGTAATCTTGGGGTATTTGTTGAACGCCTACTGTCGTGTTAATCAGAATCGGCCAGATTGCTGTAATTAAGATTACAAAAAGCGCTGAAATTTCGTTAGCTTTCATCCCCAATCCTTCAAAGGGATTGAACTGTTGAAATACGGCCAAAGAAATGGGCAGCCAAGCTAGAGGAGGGATAGTTCTGAATACTTGAAACAGCGGGTCTAAAGCATCGTACATTAAAGAGTTTGTGCCGACCAATATTCCCAAACCAATGCCGAGAATTGCTGCTAGAGTAAAGCCGATCGCCACCCGCTGCAAGCTAGCCGCCAATTGCCAAAATAAACCTTTGTCGGTGCCGCCGTTGTCGAAGAACGGATTGATAATCAGATTCCAGCTTTCTTGAACAGCTTTGATCGGGCCTGGTAAGGCGGATGCGGAGTCGTGGCAGAGGATTTGCCAAATTACTAGCAAAACTGTGATCGCAACTAACGGTCGAATAATTTTTCTGCGATTTTTTTGAACCTGCTCCAGAAAGGAATTTAACGGATTTTTGCTCTTAGAAACAGAGAGGTTGGTTGCCATTTGTCTATTTTCAGTGAGGAATTAGCAGTGAATGGATAATTACTTATAGATGCCGTGACCTGATTAAAAGTTTGAAACTTGCAATTTTGGCAAACAAAATTATGGTTTCAAGGCTTGTCGTCAATTCGAGATGCTAAATGTAAATCTTTAATCGATTTACGAGCTAATGGTTAATCTCAAGCTGTTAACCATTAGCATTTTTGGGTTCCGGATTAGGCTTTCTTGATAGCCAGACCCTTCAGATATTCTTCTGGTTTGTCTGGGTCAAATTTCACGCCGTCAAAGAAGGTTTCGACGCCGCGAGAAGTGGTAGCCGGAATTTGGGCGGCGGGAACGCCAAGTGCTGTCGCTGCTGCTTTCCAAATATCTTCGCGGTTAACTTTATCAACCGTGGCTTTGATGTCGGTAGTTGCCGGCATATAACCCCAGCGAATATTTTCAGTGATGAACCAAGCATCGTGGCTCTTGTAGGGATAGGAAGCATTGTCAGCCCAGAATTTCATTGCGACTAAACTAGCTGCTTCCTTGCGATCGGTTCCGTAGTCAATTTCACCTTTAGCGCGACCGATAATATCTGCAACTGGTACTTTCAACCACTTATCAGCAGAGATGATTGTACACATCTCTTCTTTGTTTTCTGGCTTGTCGCACCACTGTTGGGCTTCCAGTACAGCCATGGTAATTGCTTTGGTAGCTTTCGGATTTTTCTCAACCCAATCGGCTCTCAAAGTTAAGGCTTTTTCTGGGTGATCTTTCCAAAGTTCTCCCGTTACTAAGGCGGTGTATCCGACCTTTTGAGCAACTAGCTGGGCATTCCAAGGTTCGCCGACGCAAAAGGCTTCCATGCTGCCGGATTTCATGTTAGCTACCATTTGAGGCGGCGGTACGGGAATAACAGAAACTTCTGTATTTGGATCGATGCCACCGGCTGCTAACCAATAGCGCATCCACAAATCGTGGGTGCCGCCGGGAAAGGTAATCGCCACTTTCTGATTGGCGAGGGCTGCTTTGAGAGCTTTGCTGTCTGTACCTACTTTTAAATCTAGGTATTTTTTGCTGAGGGAAATTGCCTGACCGTTGGTATTTAACCGGGCGACAATGTTCATCGGCACTGGTTGATTGCCTTTGGTAATTGTGCCTAGGGTCATTTGGTAAGGCATGGGGGAGAGGATGTGGGCTCCGTCAATGCCACCTTTTTCAGAACCGAGTTCTAGGTTGTCGCGAGTAACTGGCCAAGATGCTTGTTTGAGGATTTGTACGTCTTTCATGCCGTACTTGGCAAATAACCCTTTTTCTTGGGCGATGATTATGGGTGCGGAGTCGGTGAGGGCGATGAATCCGAGTTTGGCGGTGGTAACTTCGGGGGCGTCGGCGGGGTTGACGTTGACTGCTGGGGCGGCGGTGGGTGAGGCACCACCGGCTGCGGGGGTGGGGCTGCCGCTAGTAGTGCTGGAACCGGAACTGCAACCGTGGGCGAGGAGGGTGCCGGCTGCTGTTGCTCCGGCGGTGATGATGAATTTTCTTCTGGAAAGGTTGCTCATTTGTCTTGAATTGTTGTTGTACTTTGAAATGCGAGAAAGGTGAGATGCCTGATGTGAGATTGGTTGATGACCTTGGCAATGACAGAATTTCGATCGCAATGAGAGAATATCATTCCCGATGACATAATTCTGTTCGCAATGAGATAATTCTTTGGGTCTCTCGAATCTCACACTGTGATACTAGGCGTCGATCGACACTTTGCCGATCGCCCGCGCGCTGCAAGCTAAGATGAACCCTGGTTCTAAATCTGCCGCCGCATCGGGTTGGCTGTCGTAGACGGTTTTGCCTTCTAGGAGTTGCTGCTTGCAAGTGCCGCAGGTTCCCGATCGACAACTGCTGTCGAGTTCGACTCCGGCGCGATCGGCAACGTCGAGAATGAACTCATCTTCGCTGCAAGCAACTGTTTTGCCCGATCGAGCGAAAATGACAGTAGATGTCTGAGGTTTCGCCACCAGAGCCGTTTCGTCCCTATCTACCGTCAGTTGCAGTTGCCTGTTGAGGGCAGCGACATCCCCGGAAGCTTGATTGGGAACGGCCCCAAACTGCTCGACTAACAGTTGGTGCAGCACCGGTTTGAGGTCTTCGCAAGGAATGCTTTTTTGGACGCAAGTACCCAAATGAGCGTCTTTGCCCACTGTGCCTCCCATGTAGATGTCCACACCTTCGAGGGTTTTGCCGTTCTTGCGAACTTTTGTGCCCATCAAACCGATGTCGGCAACCTGGGGTTGACCGCAGGAATTCGGGCAACCAGTCCAGTGAATTCTGACCGGTTTGGGAACCGAGAGTTCGGCTTCCAGTTCCCGAATCATTGCCACGGATCGGGCTTTGGTTTCGATGAGGGCGAAGTTGCAAAACTTTGAGCCGGTGCAGGAAACCAAGGCGCGCATCAATGGTGCGGGGTCGATCGAGAAACGTTGCAATAACGGTTCTTTTACGAGGGATTCGAGGCGCGAGTCCGGAACGTTGGGAACAATTACATTTTCTTCGACGGTGAGCCTGAGCTCGCCGCTGCCGTAAACCTCAGCGATTCTGGCCAAATCGTACAAATCCGCTGCTTGCAAGCGTCCGACGGGAACGTGCAACCCTACATAGTTGAGCCCTGATTGTTTTTGCGCGTAGATGCCGATGTGATCGCGTTTGTCCCAGATGATTTCATCTTTGGGCGAGGCGGGGGGCAAAGTGCGACCTACTTCTTGTTCGACTGCGGCGCGGAATTGTTCGATGCCGAGTTCGTCAATCAGCCACATCAAGCGGGATTTTTGGCGGTTTGCTCTCGGGCCTCGATCGCGATACACAGTTAAGATTGCTCTGCACAAATCTACAACATCGCTAGGACTTGCCCAGACGTTGAGGGGAATTGCAGCTTCGCAGCGTTTGGCGGAGAAGAAGCCGCCGACTAAAACGTTGAAGCCGATGTTGCCGTCAGAGTAAGCGGGTACGAAGGCGATGTCATTGATTTCGGCGTGGACTGAGTTATCGCGGCAACCTGCGATCGCAATATTAAACTTTCTCGGCAGATTGGAAAACTCTGGATTGCCTTCACCGCTGTTGGTAATCATGTCTTGGACTTGGTTCGCCAATTCCCACGTATCTATCAGTTCGTCGGCGTCCAAGCCTGCGACTGGGGAACCCGTAATGTTACGTACATTGTCCATGCCAGACTGAATGCTGGTCATCCCCGCTTCCTTGAGGCGGCGGAAGATGTCGGGCACGTCTTCGATCCGAACTCCGCGCAGTTGCAGGTTTTGTCTGGTGGTGATGTCAGCGCTGCCATCGGAGCCGTAGCGCTGTAATATGTCTGCTAGCGTTCTAGTTTGATTGCTGGTAATGACGCCGTTGGGCAAGCGCAGGCGCATCATGAATTTGCCCGGAGTTACTGGCCGAAAGAAGATGCCGAGCCATTTGAGGCGGTGCTCGCGATCGATTTCGTCCATTGCTTCCCAGCCGATTTGGGCGAAGTGGTCTAGTTCGGCTTTGACTGCTAAGCCATCTTTTTCGGCTTTGAGTTTTTCAAACTTGTTCAAGCTGGCTTTGGGTTCTACTGTTTGGGTCATCGATTTACCCTCGCTGCTGGTTTATTCCCTGAGGTATTGACTTGGAGCATAAAGTGTGTTTCCTGCTAACCTTAATGAGCCTATGGATTTAAAACTGTATATTTAGTTACTAGATCGAATTTCTTTTAAGCATGGTTGGTGTTCTGTATACTTGAGCTTTCCTGCTGCCTCGAATGCCGCCAAACTATGTATGGTTATAGTTCCTACCGATGGTTCGATCGATCGCTGCGTTTCGATGCACCTTTGTTATTAACTAATGTAAAGCGCATCACCCTAAATATTCGTAGCTATTTTTACAAAATATTAAGTTTTATGATATTTTTGCATAGACCTGATGCGTTTAATACATGAGTAATGGGTAAAGACACACACAGAGCCGAAAAAGCTCTATAAATCTTTAGATTTTGGAGCCGAGAGAGGGAAATTGGCAGATTTAAAATAAGATTGTGACGGCGATCGCAGACTTCAAACGCCGCTCGTCACAAAATAAGCTCCGTGGTTATCACACAGTTAGCCTCAAAACATCACGTTCTCTGCTATGCCACCGTCACTCTTAATTTTTGGAGAACGAGAGATGATACTTCTATCCAATGAGAGGGAACGTTTCATGTTTTTGGTTCAACTTATCCCCGGTGCTATTTCCGAAATACTTGCCTCTGTTACCGATACGGGCAGTTTGACTGTAGCCGATCGCTACGGTTTGATGGCGGCTGTATTGGATGACTCTCTCCCCGAGGAAGACAGACATTCGCTCAACCGCCTGCTGCGCTCGGCGATCAAGGGAAAAGTCAAAATTGTCAGCGAACTCTCGGCGATATGTTAAGAGTCGGGAAAAATTCGATCGATTTATGCAGCACTTCAATTACAGAAACTACCGCCCGAGTTAGAAGCAACCCGCGATGCCTGCTGTGATATTATTGCAGGAAGATTTTTGACTGTTCTTAAAACACGCGATCGCCCCAACCCCGGAGCGTCGATTTGAGATTTTCTATTTTTCGATTTGAGATTTACTCTCTAGCGATCGGCCCCTCAGTCCTAGGGTGTAGTGAAGAGCGATCGATGGCTAACTGCCCTATCGACAATCAAACTATCGGCACACCTGTAACTCAAGGCTTGAGGAAACAACCCTGCTTTTGAGTCGTTCCCAACACTTCATTTGTAGCAATGGTTGAGAGAAGTGATAGAATTTTGGGCGATCGGCATTTGAAGACTTGGAGGACTGAAGTCCTCACTACAAACGTAATTATAATTATTCAACCGGGCGGGAGATGAAAGGCAAGTTATGAAAATCCTCAATCAAACAATCGAAATCCTCACAGAATCAGGCATCAACATTTACAACATCACGCCGCAAATTGTCCAGCTTCTGGACGCAAGTGCAGTAAAAAATGGACAAGTCCTAGTATTTTCCAGACACACGACGACAGCTTTAGCAATCAATGAAAACGAAGAAAGATTGCTAGCAGATATTAAAGTATACCTGCAAAAATTAGCGCCCCCAGGCGACAAATACCTGCACAACGACCTGCATTTAAGAATAGTTCCACCAGACGAACCGATCAACGCGCACTCTCACCTGATGGCCATGACACTCAGTACCAGCGAAGTCATTCCAGTTGCTGAAGGTAAATTAGCACTCGGGACTTGGCAATCAGTTTTGTTTTTTGACTTAGACGGGCCGCGAAATAGAACTGTAAGTATTCAAATTATGGGCGAATAAGTTGTTGTGTATTTAAATTGCTGCATATTTCGATCGCCGATCGCAAATCTTCAAACCCTCAGACAATTTAGATTCAGTACAACTTACCGAAAAATAAGGTTTAAAGTCCCTGGACTCTGCTGTGCTGGTTGTGGCGGGAGTTGATTCTTGAGTTACGGGTATTGGTTGTTTTTTTTGACAAATCTCAGTGATATTACGTAATTACCGACAAAATCTTTACCAAAACTTTAATAAAGTCTACCGGAATGTGTGATTTACTGAAAATCAAAATAGTCGATCGACAGAATAAATACTTTAACACACATTCATCAGAGAGTTTTTTATGAATTCCATTACAAAAAACAGCATTCGCTGGACTTACTCGGTGGCTGTCTTCCTTGCAATTATTGGATTACAGCCACAAAAGGCTACAGCAGCAACCCTATCTAACGGCTGGAATTATGCGATCGACTCCTTCAACGACGGCGTAACAGGGCCCCAAATCGGCGGCGGCGAATTTGAATTTTATGGCATCGCCGTCAAAGAAACATCAGATACAGCTTTCATCGCCATCAACTCCAATCTCAGTTTAGCCGGATATGCAGACAGCGCCGCTCAGTCCGGCAACATCAACTACGGCGATTTGTTCTTCAATTTTTCCGGCCAAAACTTCGATACAGCTAACGCAAATCGCAGCTTATTTGCCGTTCGCTTTGCCGAGGGAAATGACTCAGGCGTGGCGACAACAGGCGTTTACAGCAATGTTACCGCTAAAAACGTCACCAAAACTAACTCCGGCTTTATCAATTTAAATCAATACAATACCACAGTTGCATCTGGAGGCGGCACCCCATCAATGGGTGATTTAGCCGCCACCGACCCCTATTTTCAACAAACAGGAAACTGGACAGTTCTCAACTCAATTGCTTCTGGTACAAAAGTTGCAGAAATCTCTTCTTTAACGCCAGCAACTTTGAGCGCCATGGGTCTAGATTTCTCGCAGTTTAATGCAGTAGGTTCTCAAACAATCGGATTCAGTTTCAATAAATCTGCAATACCTTCTGGCAGTTATGTTGCTAATTTGTTTGCTGAGTGCGCTAATGATGCGATCGCCATTAAAGGAGAATTTGAGGCTGTACCCGAACCTTCTACATGGTTCGGTACTTTAGCCGGATTGAGCTTTTTAGGTATGGGTGCGGCGAAAGGCAAAATGAAGCGCAAGATTGCTTCAGGCGATCGCAGAATTCTGAAGAACCGGCAAGATGTCGGTTCCACAAAAACTACATTTTCTGGTGGAGCTGGCATCTTGCGTATCCTGAGGAACCGGCAAGATGCCGGTTCCACAAAAACTCAATATTCTGGTGGAATGGGCATCTTGCCCGTTCCTAAAAACCTTATCGCGAGATAAAATGCGCCCAAACATTCCCATCTGGCCCCGCAACTTGATTGATGTAGCCGTAGGGATAAATCAACTTTCTCCCCTCAGTATCGCTGTAACCGGTGAGTGCATCTCCCCAAGGATCTTGCACGATATAACCGTCAGAATTGTAGCCAATTAAAGTGATAATGTGACCCGCAGCAGTAAAATCTCCCGCTAAAACTACGGGCCGCCGATTCAGCAATTGCGATCGCACATCAGCCCACTGGCGAGTCGTACTAAAACTCGTCTTAAACCCGTAAGCTTGAATCAGCGCCGAAAGCACGTTGTGATCGGTTTGAGAACCCTGGCCGGCATAGTCGAAACACCACTGCAACAACTCATCCTCCAACTGTCCGCCGAACTTAGAACGAAGGCCGTAATAATACATCACCATCGCGATCGCAGTTACATTGCAAGTAGACCAATCAAAACGCGGATTGTCCCGCTGCGAAAAATACGGCACGTTCAACTCCACATTGTTCGGAACCGGATCGAAAATTTTATCTCCCCGCTTGAACTGAACAAAACTCGGAAAAACATAACCTGTATTGCCAAAATTCGGCAGTTCTTCAGTCAGGGAAACTTTCAGGTGATCCGCTTCCAAACCGTAGCTTTCCACGCCGTAAACTCTACCTAAAGGCAGCGTAGTTCTTTCTGTAGCGGTCAGCTTGGCAGCATCTACGGGGCGTTTTTTAAACACAGTTGGTTGCAGCATTGTCATCGTCAAAGCAGCGGGATCAAAGGGAACTTCTTTGCCATTTTTCTTGATTTGAACAGACTGCCAATAGATAAATCCCACATTGCCAAAACCGGGAATAGCTTCGGCGAAAGTTACTCGAAAATGCCCCAAAATGCAGGCATAACCAGTAATGGCGTAGGTGCTGCCTAAAATTAGTTGAGAAATTTGGTTTGCAGGCAGTTTTGATGAATCTTGTGGTTTACCTTTAATCAGAGTTGTTTGAGTTACTAACAGTTGAGCGTTCCCGTTGCTATTTGGTACGTCTGCTAGGTCAAATTTCAGGACTTTTGTACCTTTGGCAAGCTGAACGTCGGGTTCGTACAAATAGCCAAAAGTGCCGATCGGCGAAATTGCTGAATCCAGAACTACCTTGAGATGCCCGTCAATAAATCCGTACTTGCTAAGCGCCAAAGTCTGGCCTGCTTTGACAAGAACTTTTTGCTGGTTGTTGAGGCGGGAACCATCAACTGGGGCTACCTTAAACCAAGTGTCGGAAACTATCTTTAAAGTCAAATCTTTTCCGACAGTCAGCGGATCTGAACTTACGGTAATATAAATTATTTGGCTGCCGGTAATGTTGCCTTTGCTGTCAGTTGCCCGCAATCTCAGCCAGCGAGCTCCGGGTATGCTAAATCCTTTGGGCAAATTCACTTGCCAAGTGCCTGCTTTTTGGTTTAGTGTTACGGTTAGCGGCAGTTTGTCCTCAGCTATTACTTCAACTTTTGCTGCTTCTTGCTTGTCAAAAGTACCTGAAAGTGCGATCGCCTGATTGACCAAAACCTCCGTCGGGCCTTGATAAGTTAAATTGGGCGCTGGATTGAAAGATTTGCCTCCTCTGGCAAATTGCACGAAATCGGGAAAAACAAAACCCGTATTGCCAAAGGGCGGCAAATTTTCAGTCAGCGAAACTTTAATATGACCTTGTTCGATCGAGAATCCAGAAATTCCGTAAATCATTCCCGCCGGCAAAGTGATTTTTTCTGGCAGTTGCAGCTTGACAGCATCCACCAGCAGCTTTTTAAACGCAGTAGTTTTGACAACAGTCATGGTAACTGCATTTCTGTCAAAGGCAATCCCCTTGCCGTCTTGCAAAATCTGGACGTGTTGCGAGTACATAAATCCCGAATTGCCGAAGTTGGGAATCGGGCGATCGAGAGTGACTCGAAAATGATTTTCCACGCAAGCGTAGCCGAAGATATTGAAAGTTTCCCCCTGGTTAAATCGGACTTTCTGAGTCGGGCTTAAAATAGTCGAATCTGCGGGGTTGCGCTTTAACCAGGTTTTTTTGTTCACCCACAGCAACTGCATTCCAGGGGGCGGGGTAGGTAGATCCGCGCGATCGAATATCAGGATTTTTGCGCCTTTGGTTACGAGTACGTGTTTTTCGTAAAAAAAGCCGGATTTTCCCACCGGAGAAATTGGATTATTTAGTTGAACATTCAGGTGTCCGTCTTCTAACTCATAGTCGCTAATTTGATAACTTTTACCTGCTGGTATTTCCGCTTTTTGCTGAGAGTTGAGACTGGCTGCCGGCACTGTTCCGGCTTTTAATAGAGTATCTTGGAGCGTAATTAACGTGAAGAGTTGTTGCGAGGAGTTAGACGCGGGATTAACTTTGATGTTAATTGTTTGTTCGCCGATAACTTGGCCTGTTTTATCAGTGGCCTTCACCTGCACCGTGCGAGTACCGGCGCTATCGAATCCTTTCTCTAAACTAATGTTCCAAATGCCTGTCGATAAATTTATCCCCGCCTTCAGGGCATTTGAGCCTTCGGCTGCCGAGATTGCCGCCACTTGATTTTTGTCAAAAGTGCCAACTAAGACAGAGGCTCGATTGGCCTCAATTTCTTGTGGGCCTAAGTAACTCAAAATAGTCTTGGTGCTTGTCATTATCTATCCGCCTACCTACTTAATTATTCAGCTACAGCAAGGATAACTTCTCATTTTATCAAACACAACGATCCGATCCCGGACACCATCGCCCCTAGACTGAATTTAGGGGCGGTTGATGCGTTTTCCAGCATGAATTTTTAATTGTGGGCGGGATATTTGCCGCAAATCTAACTGTAGGGTGCAACCTAAGCACCTTACCCAAATATACGGGCGATCGAGCGGATTTGTGGTGCAATTTTTGGGGGAATAAATTTAGTGGGAGGAGGCTATTACCCCCTGTACCTTTGACCCCTCACTTTAGATGGTTTTAGATTTTAGATTTTAGATTTTAGATTTTAGATTTTAGATGGTGGGCGATCGATTAACTGCAATCAAATTCCTTCGTAGTGCGGACTTCAGTCCGCTCTCATCGTTCGTAGTGCGGACTTTAGTCCGCTCTCATGCTGCGGACTGAAGTCCGCGCTACAAACTGGCGAGCATAAGAGCGGACTGAAGTCCGCACTACAAACCGTTTTTGTTATAGTAATTGACCGGAGATGATATTATATGGGGGATGATTTACTGGATAAGTTTTAAGCTTGCCGGTAGTTGGATTATTTTGCAAAAATGGTATTAATCCGGAATTACAAAAAAACCCGGTTTCTACGAGAATATTGCCTGTAGCAACGAGATATCTCGAAAGAAACCGGGTTTTTAGTCACTTGCTTAGCGCGACTAAACTATGGTGACAAGAATATCTTGAGCGTGAGTGTCAACTTTCATCGTTTCCCCTTCATAAACTTGAATGATTTTGCCGGTACCGTCGATGACAAAAGTCACGCGCTTGGCATAATCGCCTTTCTCAACATCGTAAGCTTTGGTAATTGCGCCATCAACATCTGCTAATAGCTGGAAAGGCAAACCGTACTTTTCTGTAAACTTTTGGTGCGATTCTTCGTTGTCGCGGCTGACGCCGAGAACAACTATATCTTTGCCCTTGTATTCTTCATGGGCTGCTTTGAAGCTTTGAGCTTGTCTGGTGCAGCCCGGGGTGTCATCTTTGGGGTAGAAATACAAGATTACGGTTTTACCCGTGAAGTCAGAGAGGGAGACGGTTTTGCCGTTTGTGTCTTTGGCGGTGAATTGAGGAGCCGCGCACCCAACTGGTAATGTCATAGTTTTGTTGACCTTGCGATTGATAAACATATTTTAGTTGATTTTGGGCTTCGGCGATTGAAATCGCTTCTACACATACGAAGTCCGCCTACGCGGACTGAAGAAAAGACTACGGTGTCTCACAATTGAGTAGACACCTGCAAATTATTTAAACTTCAGCCGGGTGTTTTTGGGATTCTAGCCAACGATCGTAAGCTGTTCGATCGCCTCCGAATGAGTCAAGGGTGACAGGCGATCGCTCGTATTGCTTCAGTGGAGGATTTTCTATGGGTTTGTAGGCGCAATAGCAAATACAAATTGAGTCAAATTCTGCGCCATAGGGAGCGGGAATTTCAGGGGTGTATTCGTGAACTTTCACAACCTCCCAGCCGCTGTCTCTGAAATGAGTTGATGCACTTGGAAACATTGGATCGATCGCACTGGGGACAATAACGCTTTCGGTTAAACGATCGCCCGGTGCTGGGGATGGCTTGCCACTAGAGTCATAATGCTCGGCTAATGTCCAAATCAATGACTTAACCGAGCCTGCATTGGCTACTCGGTAAAAGCTTTCTCCTACTTTTGTTTCGGTGAGCGATCGGTATTTTTCCAGTTCACCTTTTTCTGCTCTGAAAATAATGTATTTACGCATCTTCTTTTCTCTCATTGAAGTAATCACCTTGACTCAAGTCCATTGGCGACGGAGGAAACTCGCAATTTCCATCAAAAATGCAATCAACGCTCAAGATAGAATTACCAGTTTCTTCTACATTTTTAAGCTGCCAGCCGTATTTTTCTTCCATATTAATGCAAGCCTCTTCGGTTGTAGCTGCATGGCGCGTCTCATTTTTTTCATCATCATACCGAGGTTGTGACATAATTAATATGCTCCCTTGTTGGCTGTTTCAACATTTGGAGTAGTCGTCTTGTCCGGGTGTTGCCGCAATCGGACAGGACGCTTATCCTTAGTTTATAGTATACAGCAGGCGCTCTGTATAATGTCTATCTTTAATTTGTTAAATAAAATATGATTAATTTCTCAACTGCGATCGTCAGAAAAAGTTCTGATTATTGGGTTTACAGAGCCAGAGATTGAGGGGATGATTAGTTAAGTCCGCATTAATATGCTCCTGGTTGGCTGTTTCAACATTTGGAGTAGTCGTCTTTGCAACTCAGAAATGCGATCGCACAAAATCACTTTTACAGCCAAACTCCTCTCACCCGTTCTAAAATAGAAGAGACAACCTATATTAATTCGCTACCATGTCGATCGCAGTAATTCAAGAACATATCGAAATCACCCCTGGAGTGTGCGGGGGAAAACCCCGTATCGCCGGACATCGCATCCGAGTTCAGGATATAGTTGTTTGGCACGAACAAATGGGAATGTCACCAGACGAAATTCTGTATCACTATCCCAGCATTACTTTATCTGATATCTATGCAGAAGAGAGCCTATTATCACGATCGCCCAGATGAAATTCGCTCTGCGATCGAAGCAGATGCAGAATTTGCCCGCCAATTGAAAGCTCAAACCCCATCGCTATTGCAACAAAAATTAAAAAATCGCCAGCATGGGTAAGATAAAATTTCATCTCGACGAAAATATAACTCTTGCTATAGCGAATGGATTGCGAAGACGCGGAATTGATATCACTTCGAGTATTTGTAAAATTGAGTGCCGGCAGCAGAAACTTGGTACTGGGGAATAGTTCTATCGGCTTGTTTTCTGCCTTGACTTGCGGGCGCTCGTGTGTTAATTTATTAATGTGCAATCATAATTGTTTTGCACAATAATTTATTTAACGCTCCAAATATGATTGATTTCTACAGTGTTATCATCCGCAAAAGTGCCGATTATTGGGTAGCTTTGTGTTTGGAAAATGGATTAGTAGGACAAGGAAACACTCCCGAACAATCCATCGATAAACTCAAACAGGCGATCGAATCTTTTTATGAAGTCTATGAATCTGAATCGAATATTTATCTCAGTCCTCTTGCCATTAATGAATTGCACGAGTTTCTGACCTTAGAAGATGCCGAAGCCTCAGATACTTATGAACTAAGAAAAGTTTATGCCTAAAAATCTCCCATCTTTAAAACCTAAAGCATTAATTAAAATTTTAGAGAAAAATGGCTGTCAATTTTACCGAGAGGGCAAAGGGGATCATCGTTTGTATGTGCGTGAAATTGAAGGTCAAAAAAGAGTGGTTCCGATTGATATAGGTGCTGGGGAAATGTCACCAGCTTATGTGTTGCGGATTTTTAGGCAATTTGGGTTTACAGATTCAGAGATTGAGGGGATGATTAATTAAGTAAGTTGAACTAATATTAATCTTGACAACAAGTTCTAACATATTCTCGAACAACAATAGATAAATCAAACAATACTTGATTTCCTTCTATTCTTGTGAGTAAATAACGTTGACCCAACGATCGCAACCCATTCATTAAGTCCATTGATGACATAGATAAACTTTGCCTTAAATCTTCTCTTGACACAGGTACATCCAATTTACTTAATTGTGAAAGAATCTCTTGCTCTGTGGGTGATAGCCGTTTGAATAATTCAGTCAACCGAGATTTCATATCTTTAGTGACAATTAAACTGTCTTCTTTTAAGAAATCAGCAACTTTGCCACCAAAAATACTTTTAATTAAACTGGCAATATCTTTTAAATCAAGGAAATTTCCTCCGTACATATCGCTAAACTCCGCCCAGGCTTCATCATCTTTTAAACCCCATTTTTTCAAGATTTCTGTATGGTCTAATCCTTGTAAATCTAAGCACTTAATAGGATATAAATCCTCATCCAGGCTAATCATTTCTTGACATTGTTCCTGACTTATTAAAATGAAGCTGCTTTGATGTTCTAGATTTGTCATCATTTTCAATAAATTTTGGAAATTTTTAAATTCCGTTTTGAACTCTCCTGCCAATTCTCCCTTAATAAATAATTCTTGGAAATCATCAAGGATGATTAAACATCTTTGTTGACGCAAAAGATTGAAAAACTGAGTTAACTTATTATCAGTTTGAGTAGAATCGCGATCGACACCTGTGATGATTTCATTAATAATGTTATCTAAAGATTGAGATAGTTGGATATTTTTCCATATTACTACATCAAAATGTTGTAAATTGAGGTCAACAAACTGTTTGACTAGGGTGGTTTTGCCAATTCCACTTAATCCTAAAACAGAAACTAGATGAAGATTTTGGTCGATCAACCAGTGGGAGAGGGTTTGAAGTTCGGTTGTGCGATCGTAAAAGCTGGTGATTATCGGTGCTAGAGTTAAATCGCGATACAGAGATTTAGATTGATTCTCAGTTATATTCTGTTGAGTGTCTTTGTTTGTATTATATAAAATTTCTCGATTAAAATTAAAATTATAATTGCTACCGTTTACATGACAAATATTTTGATTTTGAGATGATTGTATATGTAGTCTTTGGAAGGTAGAGCGAAAATTGCTTTTGTTAATATCTTCGCCTAACTGTTTAGATAAAATTTGCCATAACTGACGCCCTACATTTCTAACACGACTTTCACTACGCTTGCAATCATCAGCAATTTCATCATAGGTCTTTCCCTGGTAAACCCCTGTAATTACAGCCTTTTGAACATCATCTAAGTGTTTGCCAGTCTTAGTGAATACCAACTGATCGGCACATTGTAAAACCTCTGTAACATTCATAAAATGTATCCACAGTAAATTTCTGACAAAATTATAGTATATTTTAAGACATTATATTAAAATTTGTTAAAACAGTTTTAATTTTTGGAAAAAACACGAGATAAAATAAGACATTTCAAGCTTGTGTTCGCTTACATAACTATGTATAGTGATTTTTATGATTTTGTTTCAAAGAAGGCACTTCAGTATGTCAATGCCCCAAAGAATGACTGATGCTAATCTTAGAGATATTCCATCCGGTCTATCTGGCATTTATGCAATATACCATGATTTTGATGGAGAAATTGATACTGCTTATGTAGGAAGAGCTAAAGGGACACCCGGAAGTTGTATTAAGACAAGACTGCAAAAACATTTTAGTGGTAAAGATAAGCAGCGCATTGGAACTGTGATATCCAGCCACCAAGATGACTTTTTCTTTTCTTATGAAGTGATTGAAAGTTATGAAAAATTGAAAAGAATTGAAAAATCCGAAATTTTCAATATCCTACCAGCGGGGAACGTCCAACGTAATTTCAAGATTGAAGATTTAGGTATAGAGTGAGTGAATTATAAAATTTTAAAAAATTCATCTTGCTCAGACCAAGTTCAACATAAGTGAGTGACAAGAGAGGTAAAAGTTTATGAGTGATGGTCAAAGTGTTAAGTATGCAGTGGATTTGGTAATGTGTATTGACGGCACAGGTTCTATGGGTCATTTGATTGAAGAAGTGAAGTCACTCGCTCTCAAATTTTACGATGAGTTAGAAGCTGAGATGAAAGTACAAAGTAAAAAAGTAGAGCAATTGAGAGCTAGGGTAATTGTCTTTCGGGATTATTGGGCAGATTCAGCCGATAAAGTGATGCAATGTTCTGAGTTTTTTGACTTGCGATCGCAGTCCTCCGATTTTGCTAATTTTGTCTCTCCAATTGAAGCTGATGGTGGTGGGGATGAACCGGAAAATGGGTTAGAAGCGGTTGGTTTAGCACTTAAATCTAACTGGGAAAAAGGAGACTTTAGTAAGCAACGATATGTCGTAGTTCTTTTTACTGATGCTAGCGCTCATAGCTTAGATAAAGGCCCTAAACCCAGTCACTATCCCAATGATATACCAAAAACTTTTAATGATTTGACAGATTACTGGCATGAAATGCCAACACCAGTCAAGCGTTTATTATTGTTTGCACCTGATGCTGAACCTTGGACAATGATGGGTAGTTGGGAAAATACGATTCATTATGTTTCGGAAGCAGGTAGGGGATTAGAAAAAACAGAGATGAAAGAAATTTTAAATGCCATCGCCAAGAGTATATAAGTAGTAATTAGTAGGGTGCGTCAGTTCTAGGGTGCGTCAGATTTTTAAGTTACTGTTTAAACAAATAGCTTGGCTTTTCGGACGCACCCTACACCTCATTTTTTTTGACAAACATATAACCTTATCACAAATTAATTTATGACTATGACTAAGTTTAATTTAGTAGTCAACATAGAAGTTATCGAAGACAAAGGTGAAGATGCTAATCTATTTGATGCAGATTTTAGAGAAAATCTTTTGATAGGCGTGTTTGACGGTTTAGGAGGTCGATCTGCTGGTTATGATCGCAAAACAGGGGGGCGTATTGCCTCAGAAGTCGCATCTCAAATCAGCAAAAAGTTCTTTAAACAATGGAATGGTAAAATAACGCCTGAAAATGTCATTTTACTGCAACAAGAAATTTGCAGCTCACTGAAAATTCTAGCCGATACTAATATGCCGAAAACTTCATCTCGGCTAAAAGGTTCTTTAATGGAACATAGACTCTGTACGACGATCGCGCTGGCTAGCATTCCCAAGCAACAAGGACAAGAAAAAATAAAAATTTTTGAAGCTGACTTAGCTTGGATGGGAGATTCAAGAATTTATTTTCTCAGTCCAACTAAAGGTTTACAACAACTGACCAAAGATGACTTAAAAAGTCCCAAAGATGCCTTAGAAATGTTGAGACAAGATCCACCCATGTCTCAATTTTTAACTGCCGATCTAAATCCGAGATGGCAAATTCATTATCAGCGTCATAGAATAGAAGAACCGGGCTGTTTTTTAGCTTGTACTGACGGCTGTTTTCAGTATTTTTCTGCTCCTTGGGAATTTGAAAAGTTGTTGCTAGAGATGCTCTATAAGTCAGAAGGGGATACAATGGAGAAAAATACTTGGCAACAATTAATTAAACAAAGATACACAGAGATTAAGCAAGATGATGTTTCTTTAATTCTCTATCCAGGAGGATTTAATGGGATAAAGCACTTAAAGAGTTCTTATCAAGAACGTTTGCAGTATCTCCAAGAAAACTTTATGCCTCCTACGGCTAATGCTCGCTATGAGGATGTACAAACTCTGTGGGAAAAGTATAGAATTGATTATGAATATTATTTCCAATTTATTCAATATACTGAGCCACCAGCTAATTTTAAACCGTCATTTTCAGAAGATAAATCCTCCCTAGTCATTTCAACCACCTCAAATTTGAGTAGAACTGACCAATTCAAAGAAATTAGTGACTCATCCAGACAGAAAGCAGCATCTAAGGCTGAAGAAATTCAAAGTTTGTTGGATCGGGCTAACTCTTGTTATGAAAATAATCAGTTAAAAGAAGCTGAAAATTTCTGCCATCACATTTTAAAGATTGATGCTCATCACAGTGAATGTAAATATCTTTTAGGATTGATTTACACTCAATCAGCTTTTATGGAAATAGATTGTTATCGAAAACAACAATTATTCCAAAATGCCGCTTTATATTGGAAGAATGAAGTTCTAAAAAATCCTGGGGAAAAACTCATACACTCATACCGACACTTAGGTTTTATTTACTATAAATTGAGTCAATGGCAGAAGGCCGTTGACTCTTATCAATCATCTTTTAAACCTGAAGCTGCCGAACAACTCAACGATTGGGAAGAACACTTAGAAGCATTCGTTATCTCTCTGAACTTAATAAGTAATAAATACGAGACAGCCAATTTAGCGATTCAGTTATGTCAGAAAATAGCTAACAGTTTTTCCTCCGAAAATAAAGCATATGCTTATTACTTTATGGCGGTTTTACAAGAAATAAAAGGAGAATTATACCCCGCATTAATAAGTATTCAAGAAGCCGTGAAAATATATAATTCATCTTACTCTTCTGGAGTTAAGTATGAAAAGTTGCAAAAAGCACGACAAAAACATCAAGAGATTCAAAATAAATACTACTACCACAGGTCATATTAATAACCTATGTCTTACAAAAAAGGTGATGTTATTGCTGGAAAATATCTAGTAACCCGTGAATTTGATAGCGCCAACGGTGGTCAATGTCAATGGGGTTTTGCGGTGTGCGATGGAAACGAATACTTTGTCAAAAAATTCCTCAGTCCAGTCTATCCAGGCGAAAATGCACCAGGGAGCGAAAAAGGAAAACAAAAACGGCGCGATCAGTGTGAGAAATTTGCTATAAAACAACTAGCAATTCAAAATGCACTATCGGCTTGTGGTGCGGGGGGTTCAGTCGTAGTCATGGTGGACTTTTTTAAATATGGCGATGACTATGGCGAACATTTCTTCAAAGTCTGTCAAAAAGTCGATACTAGCTCTTTATCAAATGAAATACATACACTAGAGACAAAAAAGCGTTTATTTGTGATGCTAACCGCAGCAGGGGCGCTGAAAATTTTGCACTCAAATGGTATTGTCCATCTTGATTTGAAACCTGACAATGTGTTGATTAAAGAATGGGAAGGAAGACAAGTAGCCAAAATTATTGATTTTGATAGCAGTATTCTTGAAGGAGAATCAATTGCGGCAGAATTTTTAGTAGGCGATCCGGTATATTATTCCCCTGAATTTGCTAAACATATTGCCACAGGTGGAGAAACGCCAGCGCCTACTAAAAAATCCGATATTTTTTCTCTAGGTTTGATTTTCTGTCAATACTGGACAGGTAGTCGTCCGATTTTATCAGGAAGCTATACTTATGCTCACGAAGCTGTTTTGGATGGAAAAAAACTTGAATTGCCGTCTATTACAACTAAAACTAAATTGCGCGGAACTATGATTAATAACGAAAATCCCCTCAATGCAGAAGTGGGTAAGCTAATAAAGAGATGTTAGGTTTAAGCCCTAAAGAAAGACCTGATATCAATCAAGTCCATCAACAAATCAAAAAGCTTTATAATAATGGTGTTCCACCGAAGGATGGGAAAAATAAGCTAAGCATCAATATGAAACCTAAATTATAGATTTTTTGAACCAATGAAAAAAACCTACCGTTGTAAAAGTTGTGGGCATCAAGTTGTTTCACTGATGAAGCCTTCTGAGTGCGAGGTTTGTACAGGTCGAGAATGGACAATATTAGCTACGAGTAAACCGATTAATTCAGGAGATGAACCTATGGCTATTGATAAAGATATATTCTCTTCGTTTAAATTCCGCTCAACGATCGAGGGTTACTGCCAAACTATTGGTTGGAATATTTCTAGTATTGACAATAGAATAGCGACAATTAAGTTTAATATGGACTCTGGCAGCACGCAAACTTTATTTATTGTCAAGTACGATTCAACCCTAGAGTTTTCTTGCCCGAGTGGTTTAAAATTCGACGATGAAGATGATATACCCCATCGTTTATCTACGTTACTTCTCACGCAAAATGCTACTTATAAACTGGGATTTTGGGGGATAGAAACTATCGGTGGAAAACAAACTTTTTCAATTATTCATAACGCGGAGATTAGTTTAATAGATGTCACTTATTTTGCCAGGGTCGTCACTAAGTTAGTAGAAGAATGTGATAAATTTGAACAGACCATAGAAGAATTAATCAACAGCTAATAGTTAGAAGACCTAGGAATTGCTTTTTGGGATTTGGGAGTTTTGGGGATGGGCGATCGCCCATTTCCAACACCCATAACTTCAACCGCTCAGTTGTGGGTATATTTTTCAGAACTCTGCTTGGCTGACTCTAAATAGGTAACAATCAAAAATATAGTACCTATTCAGAGCCAAATCAATGACTTTTATTCCATCCGAAGCGTTTAAATCAATTAACTATCCCAGCCGCACTGTCAAAAGAGCCGATCGCGCGATCCGGTGCGCCCCTTTTCAATTACACTTCTTCCAGACCATCCGCAACAACAGCGTTTTCCTAAGCGCGATCGCCTCAAATGCGGGTGTCGAAAGCGGCTACACGCGATCGCCCGTATCCGAACTCGCAGCCGAAAACTCGCTGCTGTGGCTGATTCAAGTCGGCGTTTTGCGGCGCGAAGTAGACGGACAAGGAATTACCGACAGTTTTCGCCTCACCCCGCTGGGCCGCCAACTCGTGGAAAAATGGGAACAGCAAGGAAATAGCTTACCGACTGCTTCATTGTGCGATCGCATTGGAAATGCCCTTAGCCGAGGGTTCGGACTATTTTCATAACGCAATACAGTTCAGATAAGAGCGTTAAGGCGGTAAGGTGTGCGCTGCACACCTGCATAATTGGATTTTAATGAGGACTGAAGTCCTCACTACTAACGCCCATTTCTCACCCCGAATTTTCCGGCAATTAGCGCTGATTTAAAAAGCGGCTAGCCATCGACATGGCGTCAGTAATATCTACGTCGCCGTCTCCATCTCCATCTAAAAACGCATTCAAAACGGGATTTCCGCCCTGGGCTGGATTTTGGGCGTTGCCGCCGGTTTGCAGCAAATTGAGTACCAAGGGCACTAAAACAGGGATCATCGCTTGCACTGTCTCGTTATTCAACCCGGTTCTTTGGGCGATATCGGTCACTATTTGCGTCAGTTGACCACCCCCGAACAAACTCTGTACCGCTTGTGCATTGGGATTTGTGCCGCTAAATTGGTTGACAACTTCTTGAGCTTGTGCGTCTCCAGATTGCGATCGCACGTCTTGCAAAGCCGATCGCACGTATCCGCCCAAAACCGACATTGCTAGCTGAGTCGTGCCCGCATCGACGCCCTGGTTGCCGCTCAACTGTTCTACCGCACCCAGAATGTTGCCCAACTGATTGGGGCTTGCTTGTTGGTTGGGATTGTCGATCGCGCTCAAAATTTGGTCAAAGAGTCCCATAATTTTCGCTCCTAGCTGTAATTGCTCCACTCTAGATTAACCGATCGCCCATTACCAATTGCCAATTACCTTTTTCCCCATTACCAATTACCTTTTTCCCCATTACCAACTCCCATAATATATTCTAATGTTCGATCGGCAGGGCGATCGCAAATTCCGTCCCCATTCCCACCTCAGACCAACAATTAATCGTCCCCCCGTGTTTCTTGACGATAATATCGCGGCCGATTGCCAATCCCAAACCAGTACCTACACCTCTCGGTTTAGTCGTAAAGAACGTTTCAAACATTTTTTCTAGACTTGCCGCAGGTATTCCCGTACCGTTATCAGAAATTCGCACCACCACTGAGTCGTCGTCCAAGTATTCTGTAGCGATCGCAATCCTCGGCGAAAAACTCGGTGCTTCCTGTTTAATTAACTCCGAACCCGATTGTTTTCTCGCCTCCTCATAGCTCGCTTTCTCAATTTTTGCTTTCTCTTCCACAGCATCGAGTGCATTGTTCAGAAGGTTGACAAACACCTGGTAAAGCAAACCCATGTAGCCTTCCACGGTCGGAATATCCCCGTAATTTCGCACCACTTCAACGCCCTGTTTGAAGCGGCTGTTGAGAATCAGCAAACTGCTATCTATGCAGGCGTGCAAATCGACCGCATGAGGTGCCGCATCGTCCAGGCGAGAAAAGTCTTTCAAACTTAAGATAATAGCTTTGGCTCTTTCTGCACCCACTTGCATTGAGTCAAATATTTTCATCAAATCTTCTTTGAGAAAGTCAAGGTCTATTGCTTCAGCTTTTTCGTAGACTGCGATCGGTGGATTGGGGATTTGTGTTTCGTAAGTTTTGAGCAAATCCAAAACATCTTCAACGTAATTTCTCGCCGGATCGATATTGGCATAGATAAAATTGATTGGGTTGTTAACTTCGTGAGCAACACCTGCCAACATCCGCCCCAAAGTTGCCATTTTCTCATTTTGAAGTATCTGACTTTCTTGTTCTGATTTCAATTCTTGTAGCAAGTGATTTACTTTCTGAATCAGTTGGTTCAGCGAAGCTGCTAATGCTCCCACTTCATCGCTGCTGGTAACTGGTACTTGCAACTGAAAATTAGATTCTTGGGTGACTCTCTGAGCGATTTTAGTGACAGCGGCGAGGGGTTTGGCGATCGCCCGACTGGTGTAGCTCGCTAGCAGTGCTGCAACTACGATCGACAGTACCATGCTACCAAAAATTATTTGTACCCGCAGCGTCTGGGCTCGCAGCAGGGCTGAGCGCGCTGCATCTTCTTGCAATGCGGCGCGATCGATAATTTCTGCTAAATCATTGACCGCGTTATCTAGTTGCAAGCCTATTTTATCTCTGTTTAAATTCGACAGCAACTTAAGTCTGACATTTTTTTGATCGCGATTTGCTGGCAAATTACTAATTGTTTTATTAACTTTTTCTAACTGGGTAATGTAATTCGACAGCAGCGAATCGTAACTCTTTATAAAATCTTGTAAGCCTTCTACCTGCTCTTGGTCAGTCTGACTTTTAACTTCAGATAGCAACTCTTTCAAACTGTAAATATTGTTTTGTATTTGTTGGTATTTTTGATTAAATATTTCTGGCTGTTCGAGCCAGTAAATCAGCCGCAGTTGGCTGTTTTGCGTCCGCAGTAAAGCCACCTGCAACTTATTTAAAAGCTGACTTTCTCGATCGATGTGTACTTGATTGTTAGTTCTGCGATAGTAATGATTCCCCGCCAGCATCCCGACAGTCGTTCCCCCAATCGCAACACAAAGAGCCAGTGCGTAGCCGCCGCAGATTTTGTCGCTAATACTGAGGTTGCCGAAGTAACGGGCTATTTGACTCAAATAATTTGGCTTTGGTGGCTGACTCTCTTCGACGTTATCCTCGCAAGAGGTAGGGAGTTCTTGTGAAGGCTGATTTAGATGTTTGAGCTGCATAGATGCGAACCTGTGAATAATTCACGCACTGACAATTCAGTTTAACTTAACTCGCGGATGATTAGAGAGTACCGCATCGATCGTTAATCTAATAATTTTTGTTAATCGGGACGCTCTTAAGCTGCCGTATCAACTGGGTTTCTCCTTTCCGCGCTCGCGAGCTTCCCGGATGTATTTATACCATTTTTGATTTGAGATTTTAGATGAAAATGACTTATTCCGTAAGGGTTTGAAGCACGGCGACCGACCGTTGCATTCTTTTGGCAAACTGGTATTGTGTTAAGAAACCGGGTTTCTACTTACTTAATAAAATATTTAGTTTTATGAATAAAAATTGTCGGCGCGCGATCGCATAAATCACCGAATAAATAATTAGGTGTAAATAGACCGGCAAAGGCTTTCGGGCGGGTGAGTGCAGCTATAAACTGTCTGAAGTAGCTACAATTGCAGCCGGAGGGCCGATCCTCTTCGAGGGCTTCGCTAACGCACTTGTCCGTCCAGATCGCACCCTACCGACAAGCAGAATCGGGATTTGCAGGCGTTTGAGTGCGATCGGGCGCTTCAACAGTTCCGACTTCTCGTGAAAATGTAAAAATCAAAGCATAACCCTTTTATTTGCCCCAGCCCTCATGCCTTTGCCGCGCCTGTTAACATTAATTGCCGCTTTCTGCCTCACCCTGGGGTTGATTATTGGGCTGCTGAGTTCCTTAACGGGGCTTTACAGCCAAGTTGCGTGGTATGCTTCACCGCTGCTGGCTAATTTGCTAATTTTGCTGATAATTGTACTTTTAGCAACGCTAATTTTTGCGCTGTTTTATTATTTTAGACTTCTACAACGCCCTCAGAAAGTTAAGGGAAAACGGGCGATTAATCCCAAGGTTCCTGTTGTCAAAAGTGAAGCAGCTTCCGAAAATCTCAAAGCAATCAGGCAGCAAGTCGATCGCATTCAAGACGAAGTAGCACGGCAAGCTTTGCTGTTGAGAGCCCGGGAAATAGAAGCTAGCATGGCCCGCGGCAATGTTCGGATCGTTGTTTTCGGTACCGGTTCTGCGGGCAAAACTTCGGCTGTGAATGCCCTGGTGGGGCGGATGGCGGGACAGGTAGGGGCGCCGATGGGAACTACCGAAGTTGGAGAAACTTACACTCTTTCATTGAAAGGGATCGATCGAGAATTAGCAATTACTGATACCCCAGGCATCTTGGAAGCGGGAGTAGCGGGGACTTATAGAGAGGAATTGGCGCGGCAGTTGGCGGCCCGGGCTGATTTGATCTTATTTGTGTTGGACGGCGATTTGCGCAAATCTGAGTACGAACCGCTGCGGACTTTGGCCGAAATTGGCAAAAGGTCGATCGTGGTTTTTAATAAAGTAGACCTTTATCCCGACAGCGACAGAGACGAAATTCTCGATCGGCTGCGACAGCGAGTTAAAGGTTTAGTATCAGCAATGGATGTAGTCGCCATTAGCGCCAACCCGCAAAAAGTTGTACTAGAAAGCGGGACAATATTTCAGCCAGACCCCGATATGATGCCATTAATTCGGCGAATCGCAGCAATTTTGCGAGCCGAAGGCGAAGACTTAATTGCCGACAACATTTTGCTACAATCTCAGCATTTAGGAGACCAAGCACGCAAGTTAATTGACGCTCAAAGACGGCGCGCCGCTGATAAAGTAGTAGAGCGCTTTCAGTGGATCGGAGCCGGAGTAATTGCCGTAACGCCTTTACCAGTTGTAGATTTGTTAGCGACAGCAGCAGTTAACGCTCAAATGGTAGTAGAAATTGCCAAGATTTACGGCTGCGAATTAAATATCGATCGCGCGAAAGAATTGGCATTGTCTCTCGCCAAAACCCTAGCCAGCTTGGGAATAGTTGAAGGAGTAATTCAAGTAGTGTCGAGGGCGCTGCAATTAAGTGTAGCCGGATTTGTACTTGGCAAAGCAATTCAAGCAGTCAGCGCCGCTTATTTAACCAGAATTGCCGGGAAAAGTTTTATTGAATATTTTCGCCACGATCAAGATTGGGGCGACGGCGGCATCGCCGAAGTCGTGCAGAGGCAGTTTCAGTTAAATCGGAAAGACGAGTTTGTCAAAGCATTTGTCAAAGATGCGATCGCCCGCGTTGTCGAGCCTCTGAACATTTATCAGCAAGAAGAATCGGAACCCGAATTAGAAATGGCAGCAGAAGTGGAACCAGAACCATTGTATCAGCACCCGGGCGACGATTGGGAAACCCACAGCAACAAGCGCAACGATGAATGGTAATATTATGTCCCCTCAATGACAGTAATAAAAAACGGTTCGGTTCGTAGTGAGGACTTTAGTCCGCATCCGGTTCGTAGTGAGGACTTTAGTCCGCATCCGGTTCGTAGTAAGGACTTTAGTCCGCATCCGGTTCGTACGTAGTGAGGACTTTAGTCCGCATCCGGTTCGTAGTAAGGACTTTAGTCCGCATCCGGTTCGTAGTGAGGACTTTAGTCCGCATCCGGTTCCTAGTGAGGACTTTAGTCCGCATCCGGTTCCTAGTAAGGACTTTAGTCCGCATCCGGTTCGTAGTGAGGACTTTAGTCCGCATCAACTACGCTTGACTTGCATTCCGAACGCTCAAACCCATCTTATTGTGGTCATTCTCTTCGGATATGTGAAGTCAGACAGGAGTTTTAGCCCCTGTCTGACTACTAATTTGAGAGCTGGAAACAGCCTTATTTGAAATTATATCATGTCCGGTCGATTGACCGCGCTCCGATTCGTTTGTAGTGAGGACTTTAGTCCTTGCAATTGAAGGACTAAAGTCCTCACTACGAACCTTTTTTATTATGGTAATCGACCGGAAATGAAATTAGTCCATCGCATCTGCGGCTCTTTCTGCTGCTCGTTGAGTTCTGTCAATATCTCGATTCACTTTTTAGCGAACATTGTCCGAAGCATCTTCAGCGTTTATTTTGCATTTCGCGCTGCATCATTGATATTTTCTTGGCCGCCGCTGGTATTATATCTCAGCGACTCAGTACCCTCAGCAGCTCTTTCTTTTGCTCCCTCGGTGGCTTCTTTAACAATCCCTTTTGCTCGCTTCAAGCCTTCGCGAGTGTTTTCCTTAAGATTAGCAAAGCCTTGTTTGGTTTTGTCGCCAAACTCATCAGCTTTCTGCTGAGCGGTGCGAACATTGTCATTCACCTTTGCGCCAATTTGATCGAGTTTGTTCGGCGCGTCGTCTGCTACCCGCCGCACATTTTCGCGCACATTGCTACTAGATTTGGTTTCGATTCGGCGCTGGGCTTCCTCTTTGAGAAGCTTAGCTTTTGCTTCAACTCCTGTAGCGGTTGGGTTTCTGGGATCGTCATCGCTGTATTGATTCTGCCCGCCTTTGTATACCGAAGTTACAGCCCCGGTCGGCACTTCTTCTCTAATTTGGTCGGCAGTTTTGCCGACTATCACATCAGAACCCTTGCAGGCCGTGCTCACAAATACTAAAATGCCGACAAGAAAGACTGTTAAAATTTGTACAGCTCGAATTTTTTTCAGAAAAGCAGTTAGTCTGTTCATAAAAATGCTCCTTTCTATTGTGACTTTGTTTTCTTTGGTGATATGCTTAAATGCCTGGTGGTTCTGTAGATGGCGACCATTTCAAACATTAAGCACTCAAACACTTTTTTAAATATACGAAGACAAACAGAAGTTTTTCATCTATCTGAAGTTACATTCCTTAAGTCATACTAGAAGCAATAACAAAAGCTTTAGTTCTAGTCGCGAGAGCAAGAATGAGAGCGGCTAATTGATAGTAAAAAGCCTTTTTTATGAGTGCTGTCCTTGCTCGCGATTCATGTATACATATAGCGAGGTTCGGACAAAACTACTGTAATTAAACTGTTTTGCGCCTTGGAAGCTAAAAAAAACCTTCCGGTCAGGAACCAGAAGGAAGTCGGTGTACGATCTCAAGTACAACAAGGTCTTTAATGGCAATTGTCGCCACACGGGGCGATCGCCCACATCTGTCTAACGGCTGAAAGTATCTGTACAGTTGCTAATCATTTTGAATAGCTGTTTTTAGACTCTTGCAGAATTCGCCGAGCTCCTCTAAACCCTGTTCTGGAGTTCCATTTGCCAAGCGTTTCACACAAGCACTGCCAACAATCGCAGCATCTGCACCCCATTCTTTCACTTGGCGAGCGTGTTCTGGTTTCGAGATACCAAAGCCGACGCCGATGGGTTTGTCGGTGATGCTGCGGATTTCTTGCAACAACTCTTTTGCTCGCGTTTCTAAGCCTTCGCGCACTCCCGTCACCCCCGTCACGCTGACTAAGTAAATAAATCCTTGAGACTGGCGGGCGATCGCTTCTATGCGACTTTTGGGACTTGTGGGAGCAACTAATAAGGTGAGTTCAATGCCTAATTTGTTGGCAGGTTGGATGAGGCTGTCAGCTTCTTCTAAGGGCAAATCCGGTACAACCAATCCCTGAACTCCAGCACTTTTGATTTGCTGCAAAAAGGTTTCGATACCTCGGTACAAAATTGGGTTGTAGTAGGTGAAGAGAATTATGGGCGATCGCAAATTCGGACTCACTTTCGCCACCATTTCCAGTACCGCATCCAGCCGCGTTCCCCGCTGTAGCGCCCTCGTAGCGGCAGCTTGAATCACCGGCCCGTCGGCTAGCGGATCGGAATAAGGTACGCCAAGCTCGATCGCATCTGCACCGCTATCATCCAAAACTTGTAGCGCTTTAGCCGTTGTCTCCAAATCTGGGTCGCCAGCAGTAATAAAAGGGATTAATGCACACTGGTTGCTTTTTCGCAACGTTTCAAAACAATTAGAAATAGTCATTAGTTATTAGTCATCAGTCATTGGTCATCAGTCATTGTTCATCAGTCATTGGTCATTATATAATGTCCGAGCGATCGCAATAAAATAGGATCGAGCGTGAGGACTTCAGTCCTCATAAAAGTCTGAGGACTGAAGTCCGAACGATCGAACCGATCGCGCTTATTTTCTGGGACGCCATATCAGCCATCACTCATCAGTCCCCAGCCATTAGAAAGAGAGTTTATTGCTAATGACTATTGACTGTTGACTAATGACTGTTGACTAATGACTATTGACTAACTATCTTTTTCCTGCTCAATTTCGGCTTGAAGTTTTGCTAACTCTTCAGGAGTGAGTTCATCGAGCTGCTTCTGCAAGACAGCATCTTTGTACTCTTTCAGTTGCTGACTGTAGGTCATACCTTGAGTCAGGGCTCGAAACAAATAAGTCACCAGCCAGCCAACCAAGCCGACAACCAAAAACAACTGACTCCAAATCCCAGCATTCATGCTGTCGAGTCCGGCGAATTGCAGCACCAAGTAGGCCAACCCACCCGCTACAAAAAAGCCGAGACTGATTCCAATTACGTCAATACGTCGCATTTAGGCTTCTATCTGCCGCCGTTTGGGGCGAAAATTCAAAAAAGGAGCTAGGAGAAACATACCGGGGAAAAAGAAGAACATCAAGAAGTACATGAAGCCGCGCTCAAAAGAGGTAGCCACGTACCAGCGACTGTTCAGGTAAGCGTAGGTGGCCACCGGTACTACCAGGAGGTAGGCTCCGGCCAACACGGCGTAAAGCAGCAAGGTAATATACATAGATTTGCTTTAATGGAATAATAACAGGGTAAGTCGGTTGACACGCTCAGCTAGCTGGTTAACTATTGTACCGCTTGGGGAGATCCAGCGCGACTTTTGAGAATTTTTCAATTAGGGGTTGCGTAAATTAGGGTTTTGCGTGTAGAATAAAAGGCTGTTGTTGTCAGTGGCTCAAACCCACAGCAGCAGCTTCACGAAAGGGGGTGTGGCGGAATGGTAGACGCTACGGACTTAAAATCCGTTGACCCGAAACGGTCGTGTGGGTTCAAGTCCCTCCACCCCCATCAAATTTAAGTTGAGAAAGCGCGATCGACCTCTCATTTGGGGTAAAAAGACCGCGATGTCTGTAGGGGCGGGTTAACCGATATCTATGACATAAGTTATGGATCCTGTAAACCCGCCCCGATCGAGACTTCGTGCGCTACGGACAAACAAAAACGAAGCCGCCCCGCGCGATATTACGCAGCAACTGGTAAAGTAATCACAAATTCCGTCCCCTGTCCAATTTGAGAATTCATCTCAATTTTGCCTTGATGCTTGGCAACGATTTGATAGGAAATAGCCAATCCCAATCCAGTGCCTTTGCCGATCGACTTTGTAGTAAAAAACGGGTCAAATATCTGTTGGGCACTGGCTGCGGCAATTCCCGGCCCGTTATCCCGAATCTTGACAGTGACAGCTTTGTCTGCCGCAACTTCCGTGCATATCCAAATCGTTGGTGAAAACGCTTTATCTGCCTTTTTTACCTCCTCCAGCGCATCAATTGCATTGCCGAGTACGTTCATAAATACTTGATTCAGTTGCGCTCCATAGCACTCAACCAGAGGCAAATTAGCGTATTCTTTAATAACTTCGATACCTTGTTTGAGTCGGTGATTGAGAATTACCAGGGTGCTGTCTATTCCTTCGTGAATGTCCGCAGGTTTCATGTAACCGTCGTCTAAACGAGAAAAGTTCCGCATGGATATGACAATTTCGCGAATGCGATCTGCTCCCATTTTCATCGAAGCAAGTGTTTTTGGCAAATCTTCTCTGAGAAATTCGAGTTCAATGTCTTCGATACAGTCTATAATTTCATCTGGTGGGTTTGGATAGTATTTCTGATAGAGAGTTACCAAGTCTGCCAAATCTTGGATGTATTGGTTAGCATGGTCAATGTTGCCGCCGATGAAGTTGACGGGATTGTTGATTTCGTGGGCGATCCCTGCCACCATTTGACCGAGAGACGACATTTTTTCGGTTTGAATTAATTGAGATTGAGTTTGTTTTAGTTCTTGTGTATAGTCGCTAACTCGCTGAATCAATTGATTGAAAGAAGCTGCTAAAACTCCGATTTCGTCTTCGGTTGTGACTGGTACTTGCAGGTTAAAATTCGATTCGCGGGCGACTTGCTGGGCGACGCTAGTGACGCTTTCGAGGGGTTGGGCGATCGCGCGGCTGGTTTTGTCCGCCAGTAACACGGCGATGAGTGCTGAAATTATCATACTCCCCAGAATAATTCGGTTTCGCAAGCCTTCAGCTTCTTCTAATGCTTCTGCCCCTTGCAGTTTTTGAAGTTCTATTTCTGCAATTTGCTCAGTCAAATTTGCAGCAAGTTGATCTAATACGATCGCCTCTTCCCCACTGCTACTCCTCAACATTTGTAACTGTGCGGACTCGATGCGGTTAGCCGGTAAATCCCAAACTTCCGCTTCTTTTAATTGCAGTTTAGTTAGCTGAGCGTAGTAATCAATGACGATGGCATACCTTTGCAATCTAGATTGCAAATTTTTTTCTTGTATTGCTAGCCTGTCGGGATTTTTGATGGCAAAAAGTTGTATTTCGGAAATCAGGCTTTTTGCTTGATTGATTTGCTGGACAAACCGATCGCGTTCGTATTGCAGCCACACCCTGTTTCCCAAAACAGCCGGCAATCTCGCTGCGTGCGATCGGGCTTCAAATACGGTATTTTGCAAATTTTGCAGCAGTTGCTGCTGTTGCCCAGCAACATTTACCTGAATTAAAGCTTGCTTGCGAAAGTAGTCTCCGACTTTCAGTCCCGCACCCGTTCCCAAAATCGCTATACCGATCGCTAAAGCATAGCCGTAGCTAATTTTTTGACCGATCCGCAAATGGTTGAATCGTTCCCTTAGCCAATTTAAATTAATAGATGTAGGCTGTGACAATTTTTTGTTAGCAGAGTGATCTTGCTCTACTTTGCTATCTTGGGGCTGAGTGTCGGTAAATAATAACATTGAAAGTTCCTCCCAAACAAATCAGGAGTAGTTGACATCCTGCACAATTTATTGCAATATCGAGAAACAGCATAAACCTGCATTTCTCAGTTAATCATTTAACTTAGTTAAAAACCGTGAATTTTAGGAGATTACTCCTAAAAAAACGCGATCGGGAGATACGATAGTTTTTCTGGTTTTTAACTTTTGAGTTTTTTGGGCTGACAATCTGTTGCGTACAAAATGTCAAACTAATCTTTCTATTGAATTTGCCAGATCAATTGCTATTTGAGCTGCCAGCCGAGGCGATTTAGCCCATAACGCCTTAATTATCTCTGTTCTCAGACAAAAGTGTTTGTGATCTGTATCAACAATTTATGTGATTGTACGCAACTTTACAAAACTTATACAAAATCAACCAGTATTTTCACTTACTTAGTTAGTTAAGGACACAGAGTTTAACTAGGGTTCTCCCAATTTTTTTGCCAGTTATACGTTTGATTTCAGCGGTTTTGCTAAAATATCGTCGCTGTCAGTAAATCCATAAGCTTGCATTACTTTGCGATCGAGCGCTTCGTGCAGTTTATAAAGTTGGCTGGTTGTTTCTTCAAAAAACTTATTATAAAATTGAGTAATTCCCCACTGTTTTGCTGACATCTGTTGAGTGCGGCACAGTAAAATAGTAAGATCGAAACCCCATCGCATTTCTCATTTCTAAACATTTTCCGTTTTAATACTGTAGCAGGTGCAATTATGGTAAAGTCTCAGTATGAGGGATATTCCGCCGGGAAACAACACACTTTCGCAGTCCGGGAAAACTTCGGAAGTGCCAAAGTGTATGCACAAAATGCACAGTCAGTGCTTAACAAAGCTACTGGATTTATCAGTGCTTACGATTTCACGCTCAATCCTTATCGCGGCTGTCAGTACGGATGCAGCTATTGTTATGCTGCTGCTTTTAGCCCTAATTCACAGATGCGGGAGGATTGGGGAAATTGGGTAATCATCAAGCAAAATGCAGCAGAAATTCTCAAGAAAGAGTTGGAACGCTGGCACAAGAAAAACCCCGAGCGCCCACCGACAATTTATATGAGTAGTGTCACAGATCCGTATCAGCCAATTGAATCTAAAGAACAACTAACTAGGCACTTGCTAGAAGTGATGGTTCCCTATCAGCCGACGCTGGTTATCCAAACTCGCAGTCCTATGATAACTAGAGATGTCGATATTTTACAGCAATTTCAGCGATTGCGAATTAACATGAGCATTCCCACTGGTAGCGAAAAAGTGAGGAAAGATTTTGAACCAAAATCCCCGAGTATTCCTGCGAGACTCAAAGCTATTGCCAAACTGAAATACAGCTTTCCTTACCAAATAAATTGCGAAGTAAAATTTTCTATAACTGTGACACCACTACTCCCTACCTTACCGGAAGATGAAGCTAATTTTATTAGGAAGCTGGAAGTTGTAGATCGGGTGGTGATTCAGGATTTTCATGCCAGCAACGATCGATCGCTAATTGCGTCAACGCGCTCAGAAGCATTAGCTCTTAAACACAAGTACGCTTGGTGGTACAATAGCGAACAGCAGAGTTATCGCAAGTTTAAAAATAAACTCAAGGCGATGCTCCCGGATGTAGAAATTATGGAAGGTAAAGAAGGATTTGGCTATGAATAATCCGCTAGCTAACTGGTGGCGTTCTCAAAAGTTTAACCAAGCCGTCAAGAGTCAAAATAATCGACTTGCCCAAAAACAGTTAAAAGAAATACAAAATTCAGGGGCAAAACTATCGTGGCAGGAGAAACTATTTAAAGAGCGGCTACAGCTTGAAAAATTATTGCAACAAAAAAATGACCGCATCCAAGAAGGCGATCGGCGTTTAGCAGAATTAGAACTGCAAGTGGGCTTCGGAAAAATTGATGCTTTTCCCGGAGATATTGATGAGTTAAACTTCTTGATTCCCGAGCCCAAATTTATTGAAGTTATTTCACAAAGTTTTAAACTTAAAGAATGCGATGCCAGCATGATTCAATGCACAGGAATTTATGAAAAAGTATTTGATAAGTTTGAACAACATTTGGCTGGTTTTATCAAGAATGAGTTTAATAACTTGATCCGCCAAAAAACAAATTTTGATTTTTTACTTCAACAAGCTATTGACGACATACAAAAACTCAAAGAAGGACAAGATCCTCAATACAGTTTTGAGCTAAGTCCTCACATCTATTTAATGAGGTATTTCCTAGATAACGTCTATTGTACATATCTAGCTTGGTTTCTCATTTACAAGGCTGGGTTATTACCAACTAAAGTCAATATCCTTGATATTGCGGCGGGGCCGGGGACAGTTGCCTGCGGACTAGGTTTGTTGCTGCAAAGTATTAACGACTTTTGTTCAGTGCCGCCAATGCACATATCCTATTACTCTTTGGAACAGCAAAAAGCTTTTCAATATCGCGGACTCCAGTTTTGGCGGCAATATATGGAACCCCAGGCGATCAATGCTTACTTTCGGTTTGACACTTCTAGTATCTTTGATGGTGAAAATCAATCTCGAAAAATTCCTCAAAACTTTTTTGATTTTATTGTAATTTCTCACTGTTTTTTTAACGATGAGGATAGCAGAGAAAAATCCCAGCGCATTTATAAGGATATATTTACCAACAGCCTGACCGATTCTGGTTATGTTTTGCTAATTATTCAAGAAAAAAAGTTGCTTATACCCTACAATATTCGTCAAATTGAAAGTTGCGAACAGGAGCTAAGTGTAGTCAAACAATTTGTTGACGATCTGGGGTTAAACTTGGTTTGGTATAAATATTTAAGTGCAACTGGTAGCAGGAAATCCCATCCTAACTTTGCAAAGTTTGCTAGAGAAAATCTGTCGGTTCAGAAATTCATCAGTCCACTTTTCCGCCAGCACTTTAAGTTACATTATGACTTAAATTATAAACTTGATGACTATGTGATATTAGCCAGAAAAGGAAGATTTAAAATGAGTAAGTAAAATAAATCAGCTAGGAATTGCTAAATATTAAATTTAAATGCAAAAAGTGACCCAAAAATTGACTTACAAACCTACAAATAACGTTCAAAATAATTGGCACGGCAGGCTGAATTTAGCCTACGCGAACCGTGACGGCGCAACTCAAATTATTCACAATCAAATGCAAGCGCCCCTGAAGGTGCAGCGTCCGTTTTATCCTGAAGGAAAAGAGGTTTGTCACAGCGTAGTTTTGCACACGGCTGGGGGAGTTGTTGGGGGCGATCGCCTTTCGCTCAATTTCCACCTCCAACCAAACGCCAAAGCCTTAATCACCACCGCCGCCGCTGGTAAAATTTATCGCAGCAGCGGACAGTTAGCACAACAAAATATTGACATTCAAGTAGATGCTGGCGCTAATTTGGAATGGCTGCCGCAGGAAACAATCGTTTTCGACGGCGCAATTTACCGACAAGATTTGCGGGTAGAATTAGCGCCGCAAGCCCGTATTCTGCTGTGGGAGATTACGCGGTTCGGACGCAGTGCTAGGGGCGAAAAGTTCTTGTCGGGAGAATGGCGATCGCACACCGAAATCTGGCAGGAAAACAGCCCTCTGTGGATTGACAGACAATGGCTTAAAGGTGGGAGCCAAATGCTCGAAAGTCCTCACGGATTAGCAGGAAAACCCGTAGTCGCTACCCTCGCTTGGATCGGCGAACCAGTCACAGCGGAGATGGTGGAAAAAGTGCGAGGTTTGCGCTGCGAAGAAACAATTTATCCAGGATCTGTGGCAGTTAATTCTACTGTCGGGGTTACTCGCATTCCCAACGGTTTGCTGTGCCGGTATCGCGGTTCGTCCACCGCTGCCGCCAGAGACTGGTTTGTCGCCATTTGGCAATTGCTGCGCTTGTCTTTTTCAGAACGCCCTTGCTGTTTGCCCAGAGTTTGGATAAAATAGCATTCTCTTTTAGTTTCACCTAGTTTCTGTTTCCGCTGCAACACATCAAATGCAATACCCGCCCCCAGTACCAGACATACAACTTCCGATTGACATTGCTCGTGACAAATATAGCCGGGTTTTGTCAGAAATATGCGATCGGCAAACAGTCGTTTCCGGTTCTTTGCTAAAGTCCAAAAACAAAAGGATAAACCACCTTGACACGAACCGGATATTAACACTATCTTGAATCATGGGAGGTAATTACCGATGATTTGCTGCCGCTCATAGTTGAACTTGAATAAATAATGCGATCGCCCTCACCATAATAAAAATGCAACTCACCCCCCAAGAAAAAGACAAGCTGCTGATTTTCACCGCCGCCCTGCTAGCAGAGCGCCGCAAACAAAGAGGCTTAAAGTTAAACTATCCAGAAGCACTAGCCTACATTTCCGCCGCCATTTTAGAAGGAGCAAGAGATGGCCTCACCGTCGCAGATTTAATGAGTTACGGGACAACTCTTCTGACGCGGGAAGATGTGATGGAAGGCATACCCGAAATGGTGCATGAAGTGCAAGTTGAGGCGACTTTTCCCGACGGAACTAAGTTGGTGACAGTGCACGATCCGATTCGTTAAATATTTAAACGCAGAGACTCGCAGGAGACAGATATGATTCCGGGAGAAATGATTGTTTCAGACGGTGAAATTGAGCTCAATGCCGATCGCCCAACAGTGCGGTTGCTGGTAGCAAATACGGGCGATCGACCCATTCAAGTCGGTTCCCACTATCACTTTTATGAAGCGAACGAAGCCTTAGAATTTGAACGAGAACAAGCAAAAGGAATGCGGTTGGATATCCCCGCAGGTACAGCAGTTAGATTTGAGCCGGGAGATCGAAGGGAAATTCAATTAGTGCCGTTTGTTGGTAGCCGTCAAGTCTACGGCTTTAATGGAAAAGTGAACGGTCATTTGGAAGGTTAAGTATGAAAGCAGAAAATAGTTTGCAAGTGTTGATTGTTGAATTGGAAAATTTTTAACTTAAAACTTATCCAAGTTAAAATAATGCAACTGTAACCTCGCAATCCCAACCAGGATCGCGATCGTCATCCCATGGAAAATCGAAAAGAGAAAATCGTATCACTTCCAGCGCTACCCCTGGAGAGTGACAAAGCAATGTCAAGAAAAATTCTCTGCATAAGTGTATAAGTGCCTTTCTTTTGTTAGTGAAACCTCAGACTTTTGAGTGAGTTAAAATCGGCAGTTTGCGATCGATATTGGTTATCAAAACCGCAAACATATACAGCAAAAGCGCATGATGAATCCAAAATTAGTTGACCAGATCAAACAGATGTTGAAGCAGAGTTTGCTGGAAACATCGAGGCGTGTCTGGAGAACCCCGTTAGATCGGCGCACCAGCATCAAATTATTAGATAACAGCATCGTTTACAAACAGCAGCACGAACCTGTCAACATACCTGCGTTAGCCTCAGTAAATGGAGTACCTTCTCGGTTTTTTACCACAGAAACAACCGTGTCTTTTGACCCGGATTATGTTTGGAAAGTTTCCGTGAATAAACAAATAGAGGCTCTAACTATTTGTACGTCTGGAAACACGCTGCTAAATCACAAGTTGCTGTTAGACCTAGATTTTCGGATTAGCGGTGCGGGCATTCTGGAATGGCCTTATAAACCCCAGCAAATTACCTATCCGTTAATAGTTGCTCCTTGGTCGCATTTGTGGTGCAGTTATTACGATTATGTGATTTTTGTACTGGCTAAACTTTGTCGGATTGAGGAGGCTTTAGGTAAGGAAATTTGGCAAGAAGCCAAAATTTGTTATCCTTTGCGCCATACAGCTTTTGAGTTGGATTTTCTGACAAAACTCGGTATTCCTGAAAGTTCGCTAATCGACACTCGCGCTAGAGATACGGGATATCATGCAGAAAGTGTCGTGTTAGGAAACAATCAAGATTGGTATTTTCCCAGTCCTTACGATATAGAGCTTTTGCGGAACAAATTCTGTCTTAAGGAAAATGTCAAGCCTTACAGAAAATTATATCTTTCTAGAAGCGGGCGGCGCCAGGTTAAAAATGAGGTAGAAGTACGAGAGGTGTTGAAAGAGTTTGATTTTGAAATTTTGGAAGATGTCTCGCGCAGTGTGGATGAACAAATTCGGCTGTTTGCAGAAGCGCAGGTGGTTGTGGGCCCTCACGGCGCTGGTTTTACAAATTTGTTGTGGTGTCAGCCGGGAACGAAAGTATTGGAATGCTTTTATGGAGGGTACACTCCGCCGTTTTTCTATTACATTTCCCAGATATTGGGATTAGAATATTCTCGTATGGTTGATGACAGCGATGATTTGGAAGATTGGAGTTTAATTGGCATGGATATGACGGTGGATGTGGAGGTTTTGAGAAGGGAAATTAAGAAAATGCTGGAATGAATTTACAAATCGACAAATGGGCGATCGCAGAAATATTGTAAATATTTGCTAAGGAATGAGAATTAAATAACTTACAATTTATTGTTCTTGTGGGATGGGCGTCCCGCCCGTCCAGAAAGAACGGGCGGGACGCCCATCCCACAAATATGTGTAAATTATTTACAGGAGCGATCCTAACTCAGATTGAGTAACTCGGCACATAGTACAATTAAAGTTGACCTCAACTGCCAACTAAAAAATTTATTAATATTAGGAGAAAACATGAGTTACAGAATGGATCGCCGCGCTTACGCGGAAACCTTCGGGCCCACAACGGGCGATCGCGTGCGGCTAGCCGATACAGAGTTATTCATTGAAGTTGAGCAAGATTTCACAACCTACGGGGATGAAGTTAAGTTTGGCGGCGGTAAGGTCATTCGCGATGGCATGGGACAGTCGCCTATTTCTAATGCTGACGGTGCTGTTGATACGGTAATTACTAATGCTTTAATATTGGATTGGTGGGGAATTGTTAAAGCCGATGTTGGCATTAAAGATGGCAAGATTTTCAAAATTGGTAAAGCAGGAAATCCTTACATTCAAGATAGGGTAGATATTATTATCGGGCCGGGTACGGAAGTAATTGCTGGTGAGGGAATGATTCTGACGGCGGGGGGAGTTGATACTCACATTCATTTTATTTGCCCGCAACAAATCGAAGTGGCGATCGCCTCTGGAGTCACTACCATGATCGGCGGCGGCACTGGCCCAGCAACGGGTACAAACGCTACAACTTGCACTCCGGGGCCTTGGCATATGTACAGAATGCTGCAAGCAGCCGATGCTTTCCCGGTGAATCTGGGTTTTTTAGGTAAGGGAAATAGCAGTCAACCTCAAGGATTAGTCGAGCAAGTTTTGGCCGGTGCAATGGGTTTGAAACTCCATGAAGATTGGGGAACTACGCCAGCGGCGATCGACAATTGTTTGAGTGTAGCTGACGAGTACGACGTGCAAGTGGCAATTCACACCGACACTCTCAACGAAGCGGGATTTGTGGAAGCTACAATTGCTGCCTTTAAAAATCGCGCTATTCACACTTACCACACAGAAGGTGCTGGCGGCGGACACGCACCGGATATTATTAAAGTCTGCGGGCAAGCTAATGTTTTGCCTTCGTCTACTAACCCGACTCGCCCTTACACTGTCAACACATTGGAAGAACATTTAGATATGTTGATGGTTTGTCACCATTTGGATCGGGGGATTCCTGAGGATGTGGCTTTTGCTGAGTCGAGAATTAGAAGGGAAACTATTGCTGCTGAGGATATTTTGCACGATTTGGGTGCGTTTAGTATGATTTCTTCGGACTCGCAGGCGATGGGAAGGGTTGGAGAGGTGATTATTCGGACTTGGCAAACGGCACATAAAATGAAGGTACAAAGGGGGATTTTGGACGGGCAAGATGCCCGTTCCACAAGTGGTTTGGACGGGCAAGATGCCCGTTCCACAAGAGGGGAAAATGATAATTTTCGGGCGAAGCGGTACATTGCGAAATATACGATTAATCCGGCGATTACTCACGGAATTAGTCGGTATGTGGGTTCGGTGGAGGAGGGTAAGTTGGCGGATTTGTGTTTGTGGCGGCCGGCGTTTTTTGGGGTGAAACCGGAGTTGGTAATTAAGGGTGGGGCGATCGCCTACGGGCAGATGGGAGATGCTAATGCTAGCATTCCGACGCCGCAGCCGGTGCATATGCGGCCGATGTTTGGCAGTTTTGGCGGTGCAATTGGGGCGACTTGTTTGACGTTTGTAAGTCAGGCGGCGCGCGATCGAGATATTGCAGCACAGCTCGGTTTACAAAAGCCAACTGTAGCAGTTTCCGGCACGCGGCAGATTAGTAAAAGAGATATGAAACTGAACGATTATTTGCCGCACATGGAAGTCGATCCAGAAACCTATGAAGTGAGGGCGGATGGGCAATTGTTGACTTGCGAACCGGCAACTGTTTTGCCAATGGCGCAGCGATATTTTCTGTTTTGATATAAGTTCGTAGTGAGGACTTCAGTCCTTTTTCCGCAGGTTTTGAGGCAAGCAGGACTAAAGTCCTTACTACAAACTTATGGTTTTATTGTATGCTGGTTTTGATAGAATATCCTTTAGTTACCTGGAAGTTGGTTGCGATTGCGATCGCAAGTTGTCTTTAAGCAACCCGGTATTGGGCAACGTTACCCAAGGCATCGACGGCACTTTCTCTGACTTGCGCGTTTGAGTCTTCTAGCAAGCGAATTAAGACTGGAATCAAGGCTTCGTTACCGAGTTTTCCCAGGGCGATCGCGCTTACTTGACGAATTTCGGGTTCTGGATGTTCAAGAAGTTTGAGTAAAGCGGGAATTGCCAGATCGGAACCAATTTTGCCTAACGCATATGCTGCACTTTTACGCACATCACAGTTTACATCTTCAATGAGTTTGAGTAAAGCGGGAATTGCCACCTCGGAACCGATTTCGCCTAATGCTTCAGCCACACTTTGACGTACAAAGTTATCTGCATCTTTGCCTGCTACTAGCAGGTGAGGAATAGATGCTTCATTTTTCAGTTTTCCGATGGCTTGAATGGCGCTGCGACGGACTTCTGGGGCGGTGTCTTTGAGGCTTTTTATTATTAATAGGGGTTCCATCGCCATATCTCCCATTTTTCCCAATGCTTCTGCTGCTTTTGCCCTGATAACGGGGCTGGCATCCTCTAACGCAGTGCAAAAGGTGTCTAATATCATCTGATAGTTGGCGGGATCTTGAATCATCCTGTTAGCCTTTGGTTGGGATAGCGCTTAGTTTTCTATCAAATTTTCGTCACGACTTACGCACTCCGCCAAAGAAACCGGGTTTTTACCGAATCTTTAGATAACAACCCGTATCTTCGTAAAAAACCCGGTTTCTGAACCCCCGTGCGTAATTCCTATGGCTAATTCACGTCTTCGGATACGCCTTCAATGAAGGCAACAAGTCCTTTGCCCCAGGGGTTTGATTCGGTGAAGTGTTCGCCAACTTTTAGCGCTGCTTTTTTGCCACCGTTGTAAAGCCGTTTGAGGCTAATTAGGTTTTGCCACTCGATGGGTTTTTGCTCTTTGATTTCCTTAAATTTTACATTAATAATATTGCGTGCTTCTTGTTCGTCTTGCACATCGGTATGCTTTTTTTCTAATGCCTGAATGATTTGCACTACTGCATTGAGTGCGGCTTCAGGGGAGGATTGCTGGGCGGTGACGGTGATATTTTGGGCTTGATTGCCGTGGTTATCTCCGAAGTTGAAAGGGGCGTTGAAGGTTGAATTGGAGAAGTCTTGGGTGGGTTTGTCAGCCATTTGTTTTGTTCTGTTGTGGATTTGCTGGGTGGTTTCGTCAATTTTAGCAAGGAGCTCGTTTGGTTGGGGTGGTTTGGCTGGGTGCGGTGTTAGGGACAACTGACGTATCGGGTAGTTGTAGTATTTGCAGGCGGCTTGGATGGCGAGGATGAGGTGGTGAACTTCTTTGCCGGATTTGGAGGGAATTAAGGTGAGGAGGTGGGAGAGATGGGGGACGACTGCTTTTGTGTGCTGCTTAGCAATTTTCCCTAAGGCATCTGCCACCCTCGATCTCACATATGAGTCTGAATTTTTAAGGAGTTTAAGCAATCCCTCAATTGCTGAATTATCACCGATTTCTCCTAAAGCACCTACCGCATTTCTACGCACAGAATCGTCTGAATGTTCAAGGAGTTTAAGCAATCCCTCAATTGCTGACTTGTCACCGATTTCTCCTAAAGCATCTGCCGCATTTCTACGCACAGAATCGTCTGAATGTTGAAGGAGTTTAAGCAATCCCTCAATTGCCGACTTGTCACCGATTTCTCCTAAAGCACCTACCGCATTTCTACGCACATAAGAGTCTGAATGTTCAAGAAGTTTAAGCAATCCTTCAATTGCTGACTTGTCACCGACTTTTCCTAAAACATATGCCGCGTTCCTACGCATATCAGAGTCTGAATGTTCAAGGAGTTTAAGCAATCCTTCAATTGCTAAATTGTCACCGATTTCTCCTAAGGCATCTGTCGCATTCCTACGCACAGAATCGTCTGAATGTTGAAGGAGTTTAAGCAATCCCTCAATTGCTGCCTTGTCACCGATTTCTCCTAAAACATATGCCGCATTTCTACGCACATCAGAGTCTGAATGCTCAAGGAGTTTAAGCAATCCCTCAATTGCTGACTTGTTACCGACTTTTCCTAAAACATATGCCGCATTCCTACGTACATCAGAGTCTGAATGCTCAAGGAGTTTAAGCAATCCCTCAATTGCTGCCTTGTCACCGATTTCTCCTAAAGCATATGCCGCATTCTTACGAACATAAGAGTCTGAATGTTCAAGAAGTTTAAGCAATCTCTCAATTGCTGAATTGTCACCGATTTTCCCTAAAACATATGCCGCATACAAACGCACATCAGAGTCTGAATCTTCAAAGAGTTTAAGCAATGCCTCGATTGCTGCCTTATCACCGACTTTTGCGACTTTTCCTAAAACATATGCTGCATACCAACGCACATCAGAGTCTGAATGTTCAAGGAATTTAAGCAATTCTTCAATTGCTGAATTGTCACCAAGTTCTCCTAAAGCATATGCCGCATTCTTACGCACATAAGAGTCTGAATATTCAAGGAGTTTAAGCAATCCCTCAATTGCTGACTTGTCACCAATTTTTCCTAAAATATATGCTGCATACCAACGCACATCAGAGTCTGAATGTTCAAAGAGTTTAAGAAATCCCTCAATTGCTGCCGTGTCACCAATTTTTCCTAAAGCATCTGTCGCAGTCTTACGCACATAAGAGTCTGAATGTTCAAGGAGTTTAAGAAATCCCTCAATTGCTGCCGTGTCACCAATTTTTCCTAAAGCACCTACCGAAGTCCTACGCACATCACAGTCTGAATGTTCAAGGAGTTTAAGAAATCCCTCAATTACTGACTTGTCACCGATCGCACCTAACGCATCTGCCGCACTTCTACGCACATTAGAGTTTGAATCTTCAATGAGTTCAAGTAAGTCAGAAATCGCAGCCTCCGAACCGATCGCGCCTAACGCATCTGCCACTCTCCTACGCACATCAGAGTCTGAATGTTCAACGAATTTAAGTAATCCCGGAATCGCCACATCCGATCGCACTTCCCCCAAAAGCTCAACCTTCAACCACCCCGGCACATCCAAGCCATCCACCAACCCAACCGTGCGCTTCTGAAACTGCCGCTGCACCTCCCCCGCCAGCCGCGCCCCCAACATCAAATCCACATCCAAAGCCAGCCGCACCACCCGCACCGCCTGCACCGCGTGCACCTCATCCTCCAACAGCGACAGCATGAACGCCAGAGGCTCCGTCCATTTAAAATAATTCAAATAGAAATGCTGTAACCTTTGATCATCCGTCACATCAGAATGCTTATCATCAAAAAGTTTCTGCAACGCCAGCCCCGCATAATACTCCTGAAATAATTGGTGATGAAACTCAATTTCCTCCGGCTTTGCCGCCACCTGCAACAGATGATGTTTTAGCAGATCTTTTAGCCATTTTCTTGCCTTTATTGGCGCATCCATTACCCCCCGATCGCGCAACCAGCCCTCCAAAATTATCCCAGCCCGATCGCGACGAATCACCAAGCTTTTCGTAGGCTGCTGCAACATCACAAAAGCCAACTGCTGCAACAGATCCGACTTGAAGCGCCGAAAATCCTCCGAAACCGACTGAGCGCCCTTAAACTCGTCATACTGGCGATCGAACTTCTGAAACAATTCGCCCTTACTTTGGGGAATTTCCCCGGTATTTTCAAACACCTCACATATCATCTTCAACAATAACGGCGTTTCTGCAATTTCTCGCAGGCGATCGCGCAATTGTCGCAGCAGCAAATCCCCATGTTGTGGCAAATGTTTGCTCACAAACTCCCGCATTTGTGGTTCCGTTAGCGTGCACATTTCCAGTTGTTTCTCAATCCCCAAAGATCCGCCCAGCGCCAAATCCCGCGTCGTGAAAATCATCGGCGTATCGCGATTGTCGTCGCGAAATAGCTGCAAATCCTGCCGCCGTTGTGACGATGGCATCTCATTCACGCCATCCAGCAACAGCAGCAACTTGCCATCCAGCAGCAAATCATCCACCTCTTCCGGGCTAATTCTGAGTTTTGCTTGGCGAAATTCGGCGCAGATTGCTTGTACGATCGAGCGATCGCTCCTCAACTGCACTAATATCGGAATCGGGCGATCGGCCTCTTTGAGCGCTTCCAGTGCCAATTCCCACCGAAAACGCTGCAAAACCGTCGATTTTCCCGAACCGGGCTTTCCCAGCAGCAGCACATTTCCCTGCTGCACGTATTTGCGGATTCCCGCTAGCACTTGCAGGCGATCGATTTTCGTTTCTGGTTTCTTTTCTGCTGGAAAAGGCGATTTTTCCTGCGGTGAAATTTCCACCCGCACCTCCACCTGTAAATCCGTCAGCGTGTAAAGATGCTGTTTTTCTTGATAAGACTCAACCAGGAATTGCAGATATTTAGGAAAATCAACTGGTGTCGCCATTTGATTATAGATTTTAGAATATCGATTGATTATAGAATTTTTTCTAGATACGAGAGAAACGGTGAAAAATCCGGGGAAAAATCTGATCTTCAACCTGCGGAGGCAGGTTTTGCTCGTGTAGACGCGGTTTCAACCGCCGTCTTATCTTCAACCTGGGGAGGCAGGTTTTGTTCGTGTAGACGCGGTTTCAACCACCGTCTTATATACAATGCCCCATTCCCCATTCCCCATTCCCCATTCCCCATTCCCCATTCCCAATTCCCCATTCCCCATTCCTAACCGTGCAATTCCCCATTAGGCATAATCGTGCCGCGGAATTGAGCGCCCGCTAAATTAGCCGTACTCAAATCAGCCCTAATCAAACTTGTGCGGTGCAAAATAGCATCCCGCACATCAGTTCGAGCCAGATAAGCATCAGTCAAATCTGCCTCACTCAAATTCGCCTGATTAAAATTAGCACGACTCAAATCAGCCCGCACCAAATTAGCACGACTCAAATCAGCCATCACCAAATTAGCATTACTCAACTTAGCATCAGGAAGAAACGCACCGCGCAAATTAGCACCCGCCAAATCAGCATCAATTAACACAGCTCTTTCCAACTTAGCATTTGTCATCACAGCCCAAGAAAAATTTGTTTCTACCAAAGTTGCTTCAGTAAAAAATGTGCCATCTAAAATAGCTTGGTTCAAATTTGCCTGAGTCAAATTTGCTTCCCGCAGAGATGCTTCAGTCAAATTCGCTTGACTGAGATTAGCTTTAGTCAAATCTGCACCCAGCAAATTGACACCGCGCAAATCGGCACCTTGCAAATTGGCACCCCGCAAATTTGCACCCTCAAAAATTCGCTGCTCCTTGCGGAAATTCGCGCCGCGCAAGCAAGCGCCACGAAAATCTGCACCTTGCAAATTGACGCCTCGCATATCTGCATCAGTCAAATTTGCATCGATAAAAACTGCCAAAGAAATGTTAGCTTTGCGAAAATCTACACTTTGCAAACTAGCTCCATGGAAGTCGGCATCAGACAAATTTGCTCCGCTTAAGTTTGCCTGATTTAAGTTAGCACCCGAAAACTTGGCATTAGTTAAATTTGCACGCTGAAGGTTAATTCTGTTCAGGTATGACATCGTTAAGTTGGCACCCCAAAGGTCAGCACTGCTTAAATTGACGCCAATTAAATCTGCACCGCTCAGGTGAACCCCTCTCAGATTCATGCCTTGAAAATCAAGTTCTCCTGATGTATATCGCCTTAATATTTCGCTAGCATTCATGTTGTTTTGTTGTTGATTATTTGTAAACTCTATTTTCTATTGAGAGAGAGAGATGAAAGTTTTTGCGAACCAAATTTTAATCTTGGCATTTAATTAGTTTTATTCACAAATTCTTGAGTCCAAGCGACTGTTTTGTTACCTAACTGCCGCCCGTGAATTTTCACATGAGTCAGAGACTGTGATTTTAAGGTACCCAGTTTTTTGTGAATGTATGTAGCTGTATCCTGTTGGCTTGGGACTTCGGCAGACTCCAGAATGACGTGGAGCCAACCCTCTTTAAATCCCGCTGTGGCAGTAATTCCCTTGGGCTGTAGCAATTGATTGATCAAAATGGCGATCGCCTTTGGTTTGCCTTGTTTTGCCATTTCCACAAGCTGATACTGATTTGGTTTATGGCTAGAGTTTTGCGGCTCTGTTACTGAACTATTTTCAGCAATATTCTCCTCGATTTCAGCAGGAGGACGCCCGCTTTCTTTTGACTCAAATTCGCTCAGCATTTCCCTTAATTTGTCAGTAAATCCCTGAACTTTTGCTACATAATTTCTAAGACTTTTATATTTCCAATACAAACGCTCCTCGGCACTTTCTGTAGAAAATTTTCCGTTCATAGCAGCTTCTAACTCGCTGAATATTTGTTCTATTTGCGCCGTTGCGGAGTTAGCACTTTGACTGACTAAGGCTTTCATTTCCTCTTCCAATCCCAACTTGCGTTTGATGGAATCGGTAATATTGATAGTAACAGGAGCGACTGGTTCTACACTTTCGACAATTGTCGGCATTTCTGAAACTTCGACTGTTTCTACCAATTCCTGTCTCAAATCCGCAGTGGAATTATTGCTGCTGGTTTTTGGTTCTTTGAACTGTATATTTTCTACCGGAGCCGGCACTAAGTAACTCTTCTGGGGATCGTAATGATAGTGAGCCGGAGTAGCTTGAATAATTTGAGTAATATCTCCAGGTTCAAAATATTCGTTGCGCCTGTCAACCGGGACAATATCTTCATAAAAACTGTTGTTTAAATGCGTCTGATCGTAATCTTCGGTAGATGAATCTTCGCTAACCGAATCTTCAGCTATATCGCGTTCTTCCTGTTGCAATTTTGCGTAACAAGGATTCATCGCTTTGATAATCACGCTAGCTGCTTGGTCGCATTCGTCCGTGTTATCGAGTTTGCCCGAAGTTCCGTACAAATTAGATTCGAGTTCGGCCAGGCTACCACAGACATTAAATAGTTGTCGCAGCAGCTTGTCAAGTTCTTGGGTTTTCAGCAGCAGCCAATCGCGCTCGCTAAAAGTGAAATCGTGATAAAGAGTAGAAAAAATCAGGATTTTTGCCCTCAGCGGATTGGTTTGCTGTAAAATTTTTTGTCGGACATCAAACAGATTTCCGGCGTCTCTTTCTAGCGAATCTCCTGCGGGCAGTTGCGAATTGAAGTGGTCATCAAATGCAGGTGCTTCGTGACCGCCAAAATTAGATATGTTTGTTTCTAATTTGGTGAAATCTTGGTACTCGTAAAGCCTGCTCAGTTGGCAGACGATTTGATCTGCCACTAAGGCGTACTCGGTTTTTTTGTTAACCTTGGCAACGATGTTGTTTAAAACTGTTTCAATATCTTCTAACCTGCTGTATTTAGCACAGAGTTCTTCGATCAACTTTCCTACATCTGCGCTGGCGAGTTTTGCCGGATCGTTTTCCCAACTCTCTTTACAAGCAAAAAATATAATTTTTTTAATGCGCGAAAGATTTAGATCTTGTTCAAATTCGCGAACAACTTCATCTAAAATAGATAAAGATTGCATAGTTTTATTCCCCCAAAAATACCCTATTAGTCGATTTGAGATTTGAGATTTGAGATTTGAGATTTGAGATTTGAGATTTACTCTCACATTAAATCCAAGGAACTCGAACAGGAGTGTAAAATCTTAGTATCTCCACGACTTAAGTCGGGGACTTGTACCCGTTTTTGGGCGAGTCAAGAGTCAGCGATAAATAATAAAATCATACCACATTTGAGAAATGCAAGACTTTGATGCGATCGTAATTGGCAGCGGTATTGGCGGCTTAGTGGCGGGTGCGATGCTGGCTCGCTACGGCAAGCGGGTACTCGTCTGCGAGAGCCACACCATAGCGGGCGGGGCTGCTCACAGTTTTTCGCGCCGGGGATTTCACTTTGATTCGGGGCCTTCTTTTTATTGCGGCTTGAGCGATCCGCAGTCGCTGAATCCTTTGCGGCAAGTTTTGAATATTTTGGAGGAATCGATCGCAGCTATTGCCTACGATCCCCTGGGGCATTACCATTTTCCTGAGGGAAGTTTGCCAGTTTATGCTGATGCGAGAAATTACTTAGATGCTGTAGCTAAATTCGCACCGCAAGGCGCCATAGAATTGCAGAGATTTCAACAAAATTTATTGGTTTTGTATGAAGGTTTGCGGGGAATTCCGGCGTTAGCACTGAGATCCGACTGGCAGTTGATACCTGTGTTGCTGTCTCGCTACTCGCCTGCTTTGCTGAAGCTGTTACCGTCATTAGGTGCGATCGCCAGTTCGGCTGGTACATTAATGGATAGAGACGTGCAAGACCCTTGGGTGAGGCGTTTGATCGATTTGGAGTGCTTCTTGCTATCGGGCTTGAAAGCGCACGGAACCGTCGCACCAGAAATCGCTTTTATGATTGGCGAACGATCGCGATCGGCGATCGAGTATCCTGTAGGAGGCAGCGGTGCGATCGTCGATGCCTTAGTTCGAGGCTTGCAGCGCTGGGGTGGAAAGTTGCGATTGGGAACACCCGTCGAGCAAATATTAGTTGAATCCGGCAAAACTACGGGAGTTCGCTTAAAAAACGGCGAAACAATCCGCGGCCCAATAGTTATCTCAAATGCCACTGTTTGGGATACTTATACAAAATTACTGCGGCCTGAAGATTTGCCGGAAAGTTACCGAAAAACTGCCTTATCGATGCCCGCAGTAGAAAGTTTCATGCACCTGCATTTAGGAATTAAAGCCGAAGGACTCGAAGGCTTGACAGGCCACCACGTCGTCGTTCATGACAGCAACATTGACATTACAGCACCCGGAAATACCTGCATGATTTCGATTCCGACTGTGTGGGATACAAGTCTCGCGCCGCCCGGACATCACGCGATTCACGCCTATACATTGGAACCTTACGCAGGTTGGGAGTACGGCGACAGTTATCAGGAAAGAAAACAAGGGCGATCGCAATCTTTGTTCAAAGCTTTAGAAAGAATTATACCGGATTTGCGATCGCGAACAGTCTTGGAGTCGATCGGTACACCGCTAACCCACGCCCGATTTTTGCACCGCTATCAAGGAACCTACGGGCCTGCAATCGCCGCCGGGAAAGGCACATTTCCCGGGCCGCAAACCCCAGTCAAAGGCTTGTATCGGGTGGGAGACAGCACCATGCCCGGAATCGGCATTCCCGCCGTCGCAGCATCGGGTATTTTGTGCGCGAATACCCTAGTAAATTCCGATGTGACAGCACAATTCTTGTAAAGCCAGCGGCCACAGGTTCGTAGTAAGGACTTTAGTCCTCTTCAAAATTTAGAAAGGACTAAAGTCCTCACTACGAACAGTTTATCCACCAGGTTCGTAGTGAGGACTTTAGTCCTCTGATAATTTAGAAAAGGACTAAAGTCCTCACTACGAACAGTTTATCCACCAGCGGCAAAAGTGCCCATAATTGCGATCGACAAAGCCAAACCGGGCAACAACAGCAATCCCAACATCAAAGCATCGTGTCCGCTCATAACTTTCTCCAGATACTGACGTTGGATAGCTTATCATACACACCCAGATTTCGCCACCGCCTTAAGAATTAAAACCGACAGATTGATGCCGGAGTCACCGGGCAAATCTTATTCACAATCGAATTTCCGCGCAAGTCAAGCGTCGTTAACTTTTGCAAAGATTGCAGTGCGCTGATATCAGAAACTTGATTGTTGTACAAATCGAGCACAAACAAATTATTCAAAGCTTGCAGCGCGCTGATATCGGCAATCGAATTATTGAACAAATAAAGTTGAGTCAAATTAGTTAAGGATTTCAGCGGAGAAATGTCTGAAATTTGATTGTTGCCGAGGTTCAGTTCAACTAAGTTAGTTAGGTCGGTCAAAGGACTAATATCCGATATTTTATTTTCAAATAAAACCAGTTTATTTAAGTTAGTCAAAGCTTTCAGCGGAGTCAATTCAGATATTTGATTCTCGAATAGAAACAGCGTACTGAGATTTTTCAAAGCAGCCAGGGGACTGATATCCGATATTTGGTTTTTGTAAATATAGAGTGTCTGAAGTTCAGTTAAATTTGCCAAAAAAGCAACATCTGTAATTTGATTTTTGTATAAAATTAGCGCCTTTAAATTAGTTAAATGTTTAACGGGACTGATGTCAGAAACTTTGTTATCAAACAAGACAAGCTCGATAAGATTAGTGAGAGACGCCAGGGGACTGATGTCTGATATTTGATTGGTATCGAGAACGAGTCTAGTCAGATTTGTGAGAGATGAAAGCGGGCTGATATCTGATATTTGATTGACATCTATCACCAGAGTTTTCAGCTTGGTTAAAGATTTCAGGGGAGCGAGGTTAGATATTTGATTGCTACTAAGATTTAGATTGGTAAGTTGAGTGAAAGATGACAGGGGACTGATATCGGTAAGTTGAGTAAGTTTAAGGTTGAGTTCTGTTATACTAGAAAGCAGTTCGTTGGCTCGATCGCACTCAGTCGTCTCTGATAGTTGCAACAGTATTTCTACGGTATGTTTCGCGCCGGGAGAGAGATTATCTTTGTGCTTGCACCAATCGGGAAAATTATTATAAGTTGTTGTCATGGGTTTTAGCTGTTAGATTTCAGTCTTTAAGGTACGTAGTTGCGCTTCAGCGCTCTTTCTTTATTTATATATAAAAGAGCGCTTGCATCGCAACTACGTACCTGCACGTGTAAATCTTAAAGGGAGCATCTCAGTTTTGCATTTACAGTGATGCCCCGCTCAAAAAAGGAACGCACGTGCGGACTTCAGTCCGTTCTTTAAAAAATGATTCTTGCAAAATAAGTCTAGCAATTATGTCTAATTTGTGAATCGGATTTTGAGAAATTTTAGCAAAAATTGTGTAAAGTAATCGTAACAACATCTTTTATTGCATTCATTTACAGGAGCCAAGAGCCGACTATGACGCCAGAACTAATTTTTGATGTAGGTAATGTGTTCGTTTTGCCTTTCTGGGCAATTATGATTTTATTGCCCAACTGGGGAATCACCAGAAAAGTGATGAATTCCTTCATTCCGTTTGCCGTGCTCGCTGTCTTGTACATATATTTGTTTGGTAGCAGTCTGACTCCAGAAAATGCGGCGGCTTTGTCCAATCCTAAGTTGGCAGATATTGCTAAGTTTCTGGGGGAGGAAACGGCGGCTGCTACGGGATGGATTCATTTTTTAGTGATGGATTTGTTTGTGGGACGCTGGATTTATTTGGAAGGACAAAGGACGGGTGTTTGGACTGTTCATTCTTTGGCTTTGTGTTTGTTTGCTGGGCCGATGGGATTGCTTTCTCATATTTTAACTGCTTGGATTACTGAAAAGTTTTTCCCGAGTTCTGAGGTGGTGGAAACTGTTACTCCTTCGGTTTAAGGAGAGGGTTTTCAATACTTTGGATGTTAATCATCCATTTGTTGATGCAGGTGTTAGTAGTGAGGATTTAAGTTGAGATTTATGGATGCGGACTGATGCGGACTGAAGTCCTCACTACGAACCTGAGAGAATTTTAAGATGTGGCTAGGGGCAGCACTAAGCGGGCGACTATTAAGTTATTTTCTAAAAGTTCTAAGGAAAAGTCTCCCCCCATTAAGCGTACCGCCCGCTGACAAATTAAGAGATTTTGGCCGATCGACCTACTGGACGTAACAGCCAATATATCGCCGTGGAAACCGCCGTTGAAGCCGGCAAGTAACTGTCGATCGCACTCGCCGCTATCAATCACAGATAATTCTAGCCAATCTTCCCCCAAAAGCACAGAGCGAATCTCAACCTTATCGCCAACTTTAGAGCGCCTGCAAGCCATCGCCAGCAATTCGCACAGGATCAAATCCAGCTTGATGCCGTCCCCGCGAACTCCCAAAGTCTGACCCGCAGGCAGCGACACAGCGGTCTCTCTGTTCACTTCCAGCAGGATTCCCGACTGTTTGACCAGGGGGGCCGTGCGATCGAGCGATCGCCTCAACCAAGCGGTCACAGGCACCGCATCTTGCCCAAATTGCGGCCGCCACTGTTCCTGTTTCAGCACCAAATGAATTGACCCCAAAGCATTGCCAATTTGCCGCAAAACCTGTTGGTAGCGCAAGGTTTTCAGAGCATCCTTTTGTTCCTTCGCCGACTGCAAAATCGACTGGCTCAACTCTCCCAACTCCTTGACGCCCGCTGCTACAGTCCGGTAAAAATCCTCGAAACGGCGCTGCTTGTACCAGTTGAGCATCTCCAGATCCAATCGCTGCGACTCCTGGGCCGATTGCACCGTCAAATACCTCCGCCACCAAGCCAACTGAGACGCCATCGAACTCAGTAAATTCACGGATAACTCCGACCACTGGCGGCCCGGAGCGTCTGCCACCACCACAATGCCCAGGGGAGCGTGCTCTGGAGCTGTCCGCAGCGCCACTGTCATAATTTCGCCAATTCCCGGACTTCGCAGCCACCGCTTCGTCGCTAGTGGCACTTGGCTCATGCTCTGTTGCAGCACGGATCCGGAGGCCAGGGTTTGTTGGATCAAAGCGTCTGTTTGGACAGGAATCAGCGCCTCGGGATTCAGGGCAAATACGGGATTGGCAGCTACCGCGGCCGAGATTGAAGCTGCCTCGTGGCCGGGATTCCAAGTAATTACTGCTACTAAAGGACAGGCAATTGTCTGGGAAACGTGTTCGGCAAAGTGACGATCGAGCTTTTGTAGCGGCAACTCTGGAAACATCTGCGGCGAAACAACAGATTTCTGCTGTGGAGATTGCGGCTCGCCCGAATGCTGCAACAGCGCTAAACCCGATTTGATCGATCGCTCAAATTCCTGATATTTGTCAATTTCCGAACTCTGCTGCCAGGAGTGCAGGATCAATCCTAACTGCTGGCTGACTACTCGAACTAATTCTCGCTCCGATCGCCTCCAAGTGCGAGTTGCGCTGTGCCCGACAACCAGCAAACCCTCGATCGATTTTCGATGTTCGATTTTTGATTTGCGATGGGGGTTTTCTCCCTCGGAGTGTTTTGAGCGAGTGCTCGATGCCAAAAGCGATCGTACCCCCGCTTCCGCCAGCACTTCCCGCCAAGCGCCCAACCGCCCGTCTTCCTCCCAATTTTCGATCGCCACAGGTTCCCCGCTTTCTTGCAACAGCCCCACGTCAGCCCCATCGAGGGCGTTGAGCGGCGACGGTACTTGTCTGCGGTTGCGGGGAAGATTTTGGGAGACAATTTCAAAGCGATTTTGTTCTTCCCTGTACAGCAACAGCAAAAAGTATTCGCACTTGAGCCGAGAGCACAACTGTTCGGCCGTATTTTTCAAAGTCGCCTCCCAGTCAGCATCGCTGTAGATGGCGCGAGCTATTCCCGCAGTTAAATCTCGATCGAGCTGCGTTTGCTCAATCCTCTCCTCCATTTCCGACAGAGGAGCCGTCAGAGCCACCAACTGCGCCGCACCCCGCAGGTAATGTTTTTCATTGTCTTGCCAAATCCGGGGCTCGCCAGCTTCCACTGCCAAAAATCCCAACAATTCCCCTTCCAAAACAATCGGCGACGCCAACAGAGAGCGAGCGCGGATTTGCTGCATCAACCGCCCCGTCAGATCAGTTTTCAAAGAACTGTGAGATTCACCGATCCAAACAATTTCTTCCCTAGCCAAAGCCTGATAAAATTCTCCCAAATCTTGCACGGTGATGCCCGAAGCCGGTCGGATCGTGCCCAAACCTGGAGCAATTTGCCGATTGCTAACTCGGCGCCAAAAATAGCGCCGCTCTTGCTCGAACCAATAAACATTAGTGCGCGTCGGCTCAATAAATTCATGGGCTTGTTCGACTACCGCCTGCAAATATTGGTCGAGCGATCGCAATTCCCGCAACTGCGAAATCAGCGCTAACAGAGACTCATCCGGGCGTTTTACCTGTTGTCGCTGCCAATCTTTTTCTATTTGATAAAGAGCAGTTGCCAGCGCTCCAAATACGATCGCCAACTGCGTTTTTTCCGCTGCATTTGGCGCAGAACCCCACACGTCTGTCCCCAGCAAAATTACGCCGTAGCAGCGGTCTTTGTAGCGCAGCGGAAACAGAGTCGTGCCTTGAATATTGTAAGTCTGAGCCACTTTGCGCCATTCTCCCGCTCTGTTTTCCGATCGCAAATCCGGGACTCCCACGGGCCGGAGCTGAATCACCACTTGTTCCAGCAAATCCCCCGGAGTCAGGGCAAACCGCTGTTTGAGAAAAGACAAGTCGCCATTGGGAGTCAAGCCGCCTTTCCCTAACAATCGGTGCGCCTGTCGATCGTACAACCCGATCCAAATCAACCGCCAGTCAAATTCCGCTTGCAAGTAACCGAGTGCCGTCTCCAGCAGCACTTCCACATTCTCCTCTTCTCGGAGAGTCTGGAGCACGCGCTCCAGCCCCGCGATTTGTTCGTCTAAATCCTTCGCTCTTTGCTCCTGCCCCATGTCCCAAATTCCCCGCACCTTTGTCCAATTTCCAATTACCTAGTTAAAATTTAAAAAAATTAAAATCACCAAAAATCAACCTATAATATGGTCGTCTCAATTATGCTTCAATCTAAAATGTCGATCCGGTCGATCGCCGTAAAAGTAAAAATCTCACCTTCCCAGCCTCCTCCTGAATATTTTTATAGAGCCAGCCCAAAAACGGATACTTGCTTTCCCACTTATGTCGTCAAGATCCCAAAATTTTCGACTCCTGTTCAATCTCCCAGATTCATCTGCCCTTGTAAATCTAAAATCTAAAATCTAGAATCTAAAATCTACAGGCTTTCTCAATTGTCAATTGCCCCAGGACAAGTCATTGGATATTTATCAATTAGGTGTGCGCCCGCTGTTGTTTTCGGTATTGAAAACCGATGCCGAATGGCTGCACAACCGCACTCTTCAACTTCTAGAAATAGCAGCCCGAACCCAGTCTAATCCTGCCACCAGTCAAATGCTCTGGCGATTGCAGAAATCTTTGGGAGTCCAAGATTCTCGCCTCGAACAATCGAAGTGGGGACTGAGCTTTAAAAATCCTGTCGGCTTAGCGGCAGGATTTGATAAAAATGGCGTAGCTGCGGACATTTGGGCAAATTTTGGCTTTGGCTTTGCCGAACTCGGTACAGTCACCTCCCAAGCCCAGCCGGGAAACCCCCAGCCTCGGTTGTTTCGCTTAGAGGCTGACAGTGCAGCCCTCAACCGCATGGGATTTAACAATCAAGGAGCTGCGGCAATGGCAGCCCGGTTTGAGGCTTCCCAGAAACAGTTAAAATTAGACGCCTCGCGCCCCATGCCTGAGTCTCCTTTTCCCTTGGGCATCAATCTCGGTAAATCTAAGGTAACACCGTTAGAGCTGGCAGCAGCCGATTATTTGGAGAGTTTTAAGCTGCTCAAAGATTGGGGCGACTATTTTGTAGTCAATGTTTCCTCTCCCAATACGCCTGGATTGCGATCGCTCCAAGATGCCGCAGGGCTCAGCACAATTTTGGAAACTTTGCAACAAGAAAATCGGGGAATCAAGCCAATTTTAGTCAAGATTGCGCCGGATTTGGAACCAGAGGCGATCGCATCCATCCTCGACTTAGCAAAAACCTACCAACTAGCAGGAATTATCGCCACAAATACCACCATCCGCCGCGACGGATTGAAAACCCAAATCTTGCCAGAAACAGGCAAACCCATCGCCGAAGAAGCGGGCGGAATTAGCGGAATGCCAGTGCAAGTGCGATCGACAGAAGTAATCAGATTTATCTGGCAATATACCAAAGGCGAATTACCAATAATTGGAGTAGGCGGCATTTTCACCGCCGAAGATGCTTGGGAAAAAATTGCCGCCGGTGCGAGTTTAATTCAAGTTTATACCGGTTGGGTTTACGAAGGGCCTTGGATGGTGCGGCGAATTTTGGCAGGTTTGCTAAAAAAGTTAGAAGAAAAAGGATTTAATTCGATTTCCGAAGCTGTTGGTTCGGAAAATATTAAGTAGTGCCAAGAGAGAGGACTAAAGTCCTCACTACAAACGGAGCAGTTTTTCAATCTCATCGCAGGCCACAAAAACACCATTTTGTGCCCCGACAATCCGCCCCAATTCTGCCGCTTTTTCTGCGTATCCAGGATTGTCAAACAACTCGCTCAACTCTCGCGCCGCCCGCAAAGCTGTATAACTTTTGCGCGCCACAGTTCGCGACGTTCCCAAGCGTTCCACTCGCGCTGCATTGTCCGGTTGATCGTGACTGTACGGCATTACCAGAGTTGGGCGACCGGCCCGCAGTGCTTGAGCTGTCGTACCAATCCCTCCTTGATGGACGATCGCCCCAGCGCGAGAAAAAATATGAGAATATGGAACATAGCTAACAGCCAGAATACCTTCTGAAAGGTTTTCCGGAGGCGCATTTTTACCAATCAACAAAACAGCCCGACGATTTAACAGCTTAGCCGCTTGAATACTTTCCTGATAAAAGTTACCCGGAGCCATCACTGCGGCCGAACCGAGAGTAAAAATAATTGGCGGTTCCCCTGCATCCAAAAATTGCTTGAGTTTTGGTTCTAGTTCCGTTTCACCGTCACTTCCGTCGTAAAAAGTGGAGCCTGCAACAACTGTATTGGGCGGCCAATCCGGTTGCGGTTTTGCCAAAACAGAAGGAAACAGGGCAAGTACGAGATAGGGTGAAAACTTGTCATCAATAAAGGGATTGCCTTTTAAAGGGCGCAATCCAAGTTCCTGTCGGAATTGATGCACCGGTTCCGCCCAAGACTTGCTGACCAATTTGGCAAAGTTAATAACTGCTTGATTGGCGATCGATCCAAACCCCCGCAGTTTAGCTAGAATTGGAAATATAGGCAATACCGACGGATCGCAAACAGAGAAAAACGAGATCGGCGCCATCGCACTTGACGCCCATCGAATCCCCAATTTTTCTGCAACTAATCGAGCCGCCAAAACACCTTCGCCTGCAAAAATCAAATCAGCATCTTTCGCGCAATTCATCAAGTCCGCATAAGTTTCGCGCAAACTCGGACAAACCCACTTTCGCACGATATATTCCGAGCCTGTTTGTAAATCCATCATCCGCGCCATCTCTTGAGGATCGTCGAGAGCGCTATTGTCAGGCCGCATCCGCTGAAACTCGAATCCCAAGGCTGCTATTTTGGTTTGATATTCCTTGTGGGTTGCAAACACGACATCTTGACCGCGTTTTTGCAATTCCAGGGCGATCGCAATTTTAGGATGGAGGTCGCCCAAAGAACCAATTGTAGTGAAAACAATTCGACTCACTCTCAAAACCTCTCGATCGGCATAACCTCTAGGATAACACCGAGAGGCCTATCGACAGGGCTTACAGGCCATCGATTTGAGAACCGCAGATTGGGGTAAATTTCGCCAATCTAGCACGATCCGCTACAGTTTTCGCGATTTTTTTCCAGTCCTGAAAGCGCTTTGGGAAGTGCGCGCCACCCGTCCGAAACCGACTTTTTTGGAACCTAATCAAAGAATAAAATAAAATTTAGGAGCGCTCTATTTAATATTAGAGTTCTTAAAAAGAGGACTAAAGTCCTCACTACAAACGTTTTTTTTTAGATAAGCGAAAATCATGTAAGTCCAAGAGTTGTGAGTTGGGACTTAAACAAAATAGCCAACGGAAATCACAACTCATAACTCGCCAGTTGTGGTAGCCCTACATAACTTACTTGCGTTTATAAAGTTCCGAGAGCTTCCAATTTATGCTCACCATCAAGAAATTTTCTAGAGCCTTAAAATATTCTTGGGTGCTATTTTCAATAATTTGAGATACCGTTTCAGACTTAACCTTTGCCGAGAATTCGTCAGCGGTTTCTGCTGCTTTTTCCGATTGGGATTGTGCAGAAAAATTCTCAAGGCTGACTTGTGGCTGCTGATTTTGTTCTTCGGTCATTTCTGAGTCACCTCCTTGAGTGATTGCATACATAACCCTTACTACAAATCCAATTTATGTGTATCCGGGATTTGGAAATTAAATTTTTCTCTACCCGACAATCGCATTAACAACTGACTTCAAACTTTTAAGTTCATTTGTGAGTTATCTTCAAAAGCACTTATGCACATTCCATCAGAAACCCAATTCTTTGGCGTAAAATCCTATTGAATTCAAAATTAGCCCTACTGCGGGTGATGCACATCACTGAATTGTTATATTTACGTAACAGTAATATTTCCGGAATTATGATATTGTTAAAGCTTAACAATTAATTTGACTGCGATCGCTCTCAAGCTGAAAGCAAGGGTCTGGAAAATATTAAGAAACTGAAGGTGTAGAGCCGATGGCGATTTATGTTGATACTGCAATTGTAGCGGAAGCCAAACGGGCGAGCAAGTTCGGGTGGATAGCGGGAATTACTACTAATCCGACACTTTTGGCAAAAAGCGAGCTATCTCCTAAGGAGACACTCAAACAACTGGCACAACTGATTCCTGGAGAAGTGTACTATCAGCTAACAGCATCTGATTTTGATGGCATGGTAGTAGAAGGAAAGGCAGCTTTTGGATTAATTGGACAACAGACAGTTTTGAAAGTTCCAGCAACGGCGGCGGGCTTCCAAGCAGTAGCCCATTTGTCGCCGGAAATTCCTTGTGCAGTGACGGCTATTTACAGTGCAGCCCAGGCCGTTGTTGCCGCAGAAGCCTGCGCTAAATATGCGATCGCCTACGTGAATCGCGCCACCAGACTCCTCGGAGACGGTTTTGCTTTAGTGCGGGATATGGCAAATGTTTTGCAGAGAACGAATACAGAGATTTTGGCAGCCAGCATTAAATCGCCGGAAGAAGCGGTAAAGACTTTATTAGCCGGCGCTCATCATTTGACATTACCTTTGGACGTATTGCAAGCAATGGCCGTTCACGAATTGTCCCAGCAAACAGTAGATGAATTTGCCAAAAACGGGCGAGGAATTTTCGGATAATACCAAATCCCTTTGCAAAATCTCTTGATTATTTTGTAATTGGTAATTGGTAATTGGTCATTGGTAATTGTTAATTGTTAATTGTTAATTGTTAATTGTTAATTCTGTCAACAGTCAACAGTCAACAGTCAACAGTCAACCGATTATGGCATTCGCCAAATCTTAATCGTGCGATCGGGACTGCCGCTCATCAAAGTCTTGCTATCTCTAGAAATAGCCACAGAATTCACAAACTGGCCGTGACCAGAAAGAGTGTTTCTTTCTTTTCCCGTCTTCAAATCCCACACTATAATATCTCCGCCCCCGCTGATCAAACTGCGACTGTCGGGACTAAAGGCGATCGTCCTCACCCAGTTGGAATGGCCCTTAAAAGTGCGAGTGCGCCTCCCGTCTTGCACGTTCGACAAACGGATTGTATTGTCGCTGCTAGCACTAGCCACAACTCGCCCGTTCGGGCTAAAAGCCACAGCATTAACCGCGCCCCCGTGGCCGGTGATAATTCTTCTGACTTCTCCGGCGTCAAGATTCCACAAACGCACAGTCTTGTCCTCACTGCCGCTAGCCAGAGTTTGACCGTCTCGCGAGAGAGCGATCGCGTTTACTGCTCCAGTGTGGCCGGTCAAAGTCAGCAACCTGCTGCCGGTTCTGACATTCCACAAGCGAACAGTTTTGTCATCGCTGCCGCTAGCCAGATTTTGACCGTCGCTGCTAAAGGCGATCGCGTTGACGGGGGCTTTGTGAGCGGGAATTGTCCGCATCCGCCGCCCCGTCTTCAAATCCCACAAAATCACATTATTGTCGCCGCCGCCGCTGGCCAAAATCGAGTTGTCCGGGCTCACCGCCAGCGTGTTGACCGATTTTTTAGAATGCACCGGATTCAGAGTCCGCACCAGGCGTCCCGTCCTCACATTCCAAATTCTAATCGTCCCAAAGCTGGCGCTGACCAAAGTTTGACCGTCCGGCGACAGGGCGATCGCATTTACACTTCCGACATTATCCAAACTTCTTTGCAAAAACTGACTGCTAGGCAAACTAGAAAGCAGCCACACCGGATTTGCCGGAAACAACCCGTAACGCAGCGAACCGTAAATTTGAGACGCGCCAATACCCAGCATCAAAACAGCAGCGCCCGCCAGCAACTTCTTTTTCCAATCTAAAACCTCTTGCTCCGGCTTGTTCAAGCCAGCAGAATTCAGAGGTCTGAGGCGGTTGACGGAAGTCTGCTTCGTCGCCCCAGACGCCCCGGAAGTTCCGCCACGAATTTTAGTTTGCCCCGTCGTCGATGGCAACTGAGTTGGCAACTGAGTTTCCGCGCCGTCGAGATTAATTTCCTCCAAGCACTGCAAAACCATCTGCGGACTTTGAGGTCGATTTCCTGGAAAAGGCGCCATCAGGTAATCGATGACATTAGCCAAGGGGTCGGAAACCTGAGGAGCTCCTTTGCGCCACATTAATCTGCCCGTGCGGGGGTTCTCTGGGAACGCAGTCGGCGGCTTCCCAGTCAGCAAATAAACAAAAGTGCGCCCCAGAGCAAAAAAATCCGACTGCGGAACAGCCTTGCCATTAGTTTGTTCGGGCGGCGTGTAGCCAGGGGAAACAATGCCAGTGACATTTTGCCCCTGGCCCACCTTAGCGAAATAAGTCGCCGACACTTCCCGAGCAGTCCCGAAGTCAATCAGCACTAGCTGCCCGTTCGGCTTGCACATAATATTGTGCGGCTTGATATCCCGATGAAAATAGTTGAGTCGGTGAACTTGGTCTAAAATTTCCGACAGTTGTTTGAGCCAGTTCAGAGCTTGTTCTTGACTGATCGGGCGGCCCCGATGTTTCAGCCAGTCTTGCAAATTGGCCCCAGCAATTTTCTCCATCACCAGACAGTGAAAAGACTCTGTGCTGTGAGCTGGCGAAAATGTAAAATAACCGTCGCGATCGACCTTTGGAATACCTGGATGTCTCAGCCTGACCAATACGTCGGCTTCTTGCTTAAACAGTTCTACAGCTTTGGGATGTTCTTTCAGCAGGACTTTGAGCACTCTTCGGGCGCCGTTGTCGTCCACTTCAAATGTTCTGCCAAAGCCACCGCCTCCGAGAGGCGCGACTAGCCGATATCTACCTTGCAACAAAAGTTCAGACCCGCAGTGGATACACGCGGATTTACCAGAGTTGGCTGGATCGGAGGGATTCGGGCATTTGGGATTGAGGCAATAACTCACGAAGCCACATAACCCTGATTGAGGTTGCTGCTACACAAAACTTAGCTAAACTTTCTCAAGTCTCACTATTCAATCAAGATTGCTCTTGAAGGGTCTGCTTCCTGCTTCACCCAAGGGAGTCGGCTCCTTCTTGTCCACAGGCGTAAATTCGGATGTAGCCCATCCTAATCCAAAAAACAATTCTAGCGGTCGCTTTTAGCCATGAGTCACCCACTATTTTCAGCCAATTTGAGCCTTGGTTTTCGGCATTGCAGATATCATAGCCTTTCTAGACTTATCTTGTCCAGCGAGCTTTAACTAAGTTTAGATAACTATTTCGCCCTGTAAGTTAACCTCTATCAAGTTTTACTTTGGCACTCTCAGCACTCTTGGTGACTGAGATTCTTGGTTCAACGAAGTCACTTGCTTGCGACTGGATTACTCCAGGTCAAGTAAAAGTGTCTTCTCCTGAAGCGTAAATTCCGGTATGCCCTACCGTACTCGATCGATCGTCTCGATCTAGTCAGGTTTTTGTTCAAATGCGAGTTTTCCTAGACGGCAACACCGATCGGTGTGACTGCGTACTCAACAATCCAGTTAAGTTTTTACGTTGTCTAGTTATACTCAATTTTCAACCTGCGACGATCGTATCACACCCAGTACAAGACTGATGAGCACTCTTGATTTAAATCCTTCGCGTCGCTAATGTCAAGCGGAGTGAACTCTAGCTCGTTTTCCGCTTTCCATTGTACGATCGCTCCGGAGCACTCTGGAAGGAAGAAATAAAAGAGAGGGAGAAAGGGGGAGAGGGGGAGAGGGGGAGAGGGGGAGATGGGGAGAGTGGGGGACAAACATCTGCCTAATGCCTTTTCCATCTTCCTTCCTTCTGCTTTCTTCCCTCTTCCCGATGACGGCATAACTGATGGGTAATCGGGAATTCTATCCGTTACATCCGTTAAATCCCGCACATTGCGAGTAAGGCCGAACTTCCTTCTGCTTTCTTCCCTAGGACTTCTTTCTTCCCGATGACGGCATAACTGATGGGTAATCGGGAATTCTATCCGTTACATGAGTTAAATCCCGCACATTGCGAGTAAGGCCGAACTTCCTTCTGCTTTCTTCCCTAGGACTTCCCTCTTCCCGATGACGGCATAACTGATGGGTAATCGGGAATTCTATCCGTTACATGAGTTAAATCCCGCACATTTCTCGTTGCCGAACTTCCGACTTCACGCTTGACTTCTTTACCCTTTTAAACGAGTCCTTCGATTACGGGATGGAAGAAAAACGCCAGCGCCAAAACCGCATAAGCAGCCAACAGCAAAGTACCTTCGAGCCAGTTAGACTTGCCATCAGAACTGATAGAATTCGCAATCAGCACCGACACCGTAACTGCTACAAGTTCAAACGGATTGAAGTTCAAGTCCATCGGTTGGCCCACGATAAAACCCACCAAAACCAACAGCGGGGCAACAAACAAAGCAATTTGCAAACTCGAGCCCATAGCCACAGAAACCGACAAATCCATTTTATTTTTCATCGCCACCGTCACCGCCGTCGTGTGTTCGGCAGCATTGCCAATAATCGGCACTAAAATCACCCCGGTAAACAGTGATGTCAGCCCCAAACGCGCCGTCGCTTCTTCTAGACTACTAACCAGGAGTTCTGACTCGATCGCCACCATGACGGTACAGGCCAACAGTACCGAAATCCACAACGGTAGATTCACCTTGTGGTCGGGACTGTCTGGTGCTAAGTTACTTTCGGCTAATTCTTCGAGACCTTCGACTTCTGCGACCCCTACATCGTAAAGATAACTGTGGGTTTTCATCGAAAACAGCAGAGTCAGCACGTAGACAATAATCAGGACTATCGCAACAGCGCTAGAGAGATTTTGCATAGTTTCCGGGGCGATGCCGATAGAAGTGACATTAACAGCCGTCGGCACCAAAATGGCAATCACAGCTAAGTTCATCGCGGAAGCATTCAACCGCGCGACTGTGGGCTGAAATTCTTGTTCTTTGTAGCGCAAGCCGCCTAGCAGCATTGCAAATCCCATCACCAGCAGTAAGTTGCTGATAATTGAACCGGTGATGCTGGCCTTAACAACATCTATTAGTCCGGCGTTGAGGGCGACGATGCCGATAATCAATTCCGTGGCATTTCCGAAGGTAGCATTCAGCAAACCCCCCAAGTTGGCGCCGAGGACAACGGCGATTTCTTCGGTGGCCGTACCCATCCAGGCTGCTAAAGGGATGATGGCTAGGGCGGAGGTGATGAAGATTGTGGAGGATTCCCAGCCGAGAAAGTGTCCGGCGATCGAAACTGGGATAAATAGCAGCAGGCTGGAAATTATGTTGGTTGTGTTTAGCATTTAAATTCTGAAAAGCTCCCAACCGTCAATCATAGCCTGCCAGCAAGTTTAGCCAAGGGGAGGGGGAAAGGAATTGGATGCTGGTTTAAGGCTATTGGCGATCGCACTCACGTTTTTTGGTCAGAAGTTGGCGAAGATACTTAATAAAATTGAAAAGGTCGATCGATAATTTGAAAATGACTCAGCCGAGAACTAAGCTGCTACACAGATAAATTGCCTGTTCTGAAGATGAGAGAGTGCGCGAGTATCAAGATATCTGACAGTTCGTGGCGGGAGCTAAAATTCGATGCCAGAATTAGAGTGTCAACGAACAACCAACAGCTATATCGTTCCAGGAGTTTTGTCAACATGAATTCACCTGACATGACACGAGATATTGCTTCAGAAGATTTGTCGATCGCCAATCCGGCTGCTTATCCCGAAGTTACGCAACAGCTATCGGAAAACGTAATTTTCACAACCGTCGATGACCTTTACAACTGGGCAAAAATGTCCAGCCTGTATCCGCTGATGTTTGGCACTGCTTGCTGCTTCATTGAGTTTAGCGCCATGCTCGCTTCCCGCTTCGATTTGGATCGATTAGGTGTATTTCCCCGGATGTCTCCCCGACAGGCAGATTTGATGATTACCGCCGGCACGATTACCATGAAGTACGCTCCTGTGTTGGTGCGGCTGTACGAACAAATGCCCGAACCCAAATACGTGATTGCAATGGGCGCTTGCACGATTACGGGCGGAATGTTTAGTGCAGATTCTCCGACTGTTGTGCGCGGTGTGGACAAGCTAATTCCGGTGGATGTTTATTTACCTGGATGTCCGCCGCGGCCGGAAGCGATTATGGATGCGATCGTCAAACTCCGCAAGAAAATTGCCAACGACAGCTTGCAAGAAAGGCAAAAGACGGAACCAACCCACCGCTATTACACCCGCCCTCACCGGATGAACGTTGTGCAGCTAATTCACGACGGAAAATACCTGGAAACCCATCAGGTGCCGCCTGAACTTGTCGCATCGGGATTGCCTGTTGTACGGGAGTTGGAATCGATTCGGGCGATCGAAGTTTGACGATGATTGAAACCAACTAGCACAGGAGACTGCACCATTCCGCTGTTTTGTCCTCCCTCAACTGAAATGAACACGATTTCACCAAGAGCCAGGTTGTTGGGGAGGATAGAAAGATGGTGTCATTTAACCGTGCTGGTTTAGGTATGGTAGATGAAGTAGCGATGAAATTTATAATTTGCTACTTCGTCCCTGTACGAATCATCTTGAAACCATACACATAAATATCAGGAAACCCATAACGGTTTTCTTTCAGCCGCCATTTAGCGAGACCAATTTCCGTTAAAAAACTGGCAAATTCATCAAAGTCAGGATATATTTCCCGTACACTTTTATGCCATGCGTTCTCAAGGTCTTGTCTGGTAGGTAAAGCTGGAACACCTTCTAGAGCTTCAAAAAATTGGCATAAGTCAGGATATTCTTGTTTTATCGCATCACAACGTTCCTCTGATGCTTTTTCTAAACCAATCTCCAGAGATGTTGGCCGTAGTAAACGATCGGTTGGAGCCTTAACTGATGTTTGTCCTTTGTAAGTTAGCTCCTGCTCTTTTGCTCCATCAAGCAAGGCACTTAAGCTGCGGGGAAAAGCCGTGTTATTTGAGTCTGATAAACGTTCGTAAACCCATCTATAAACATATTTAGCTTTGTCTCCGGTTCTTCGACGAATTCCCCACAATAAGTCTAGGGCGCGGTTTAAGGTCTCTTCATTGGCACTATCAATGTTTTCCACAGGCGAAGAACGATCGACTAAATTTTTTAATTCTGCTGATTGCATGGCTTGGCGAAGAGCTAATCGCAAGAAATCTACTCTTGTCCACTTCAAAAAAAGATCGCGTCCATTGAAGTGACTTTTATTGTCAAAATTTAAACGATTCCAAATGTCTTCTCGGATAAATATTTTAAAGCGAATTGATGTTAATCGACGGGCATCGCAAGCCTGAATAAGTTGAAACAAACCACTTAAAGCTTGCTGTCTCACTCCATCTTTTTCGGGGAAGTCTTCATCTAAATCATCATATAAAAGCCAAAATGTTTGATTTTTATCCCGTTGCTGTTCGTTCAGAATGTCTAAGACATCCGACAAAACAAGTCTCAACTGCGAATCAGTTGATAATTGAATTAAGGCGAGGGTATGTTCAGACTGCCAGTTTTCTCCCGGCAGTCCCTTCAAAATGTTGCGTATACTTTCAAATTTAGGTTTTTGACTCCCTTTATCTGGGAGTTTTAAATAACTTGCTTGATAAACTCGAAATATCAGGTATGCTCGCCAAAATGCCTCCCAAGTTCCCTGATTATCTTTTAGACTTTGATTGATAATTTGAAATTCATTGCGTGTTGGGCGACTGTTCTGGAATCCACCATGACCCGAGAGGAAAAGTACAGAATCTAATCGGTCGCGAGCTAGCTGTCTAGCCTTAGATTCATGCTTTAATAAAAGCAAGTAAAGTGCCGTCTTACCAGTTCCTTTTCTACCTCTGATCAGGCAAGTTGTTTCATCTAAAAATTTTTCAAAATTAGCAGTCTTCTGAAATAAAGCCAGAAGATTTGACTTGGGGTCGGCAGCATTTAATGCTGGGAATTGAAGGCTTTCAATAATTTTCCAGCGTTGTTCAGTATCTGTTGCAGCTAAAATTTCCTGCGATCGAATTTGATTAGTTTCTTCATCGATTAAGTTAGCAATTCGATTGTAGTAATCTAACAAGCCTGTTACAGGATGACGATCGGCTAGAGCAATTGATGGAAGGTAAGGCACTATTAATGGTTCTGGTATTTCCAATTGAGACTCATCTAAGTCATCACCATCTTCATTGAGTTCATCTCGCTCTATTTCGCGCTCAATGAGTTTGCGTAAAAGCTGCCAAATTTCTGTAACTTTAGCCATTCCAGTATCGCTGCTGATATCAGGAACAGGTGAAAAGACAAAGTTAATTGACAGCTTGCCAAAAGAATTGAGTGATTTTAAGAGAAGATCGATTCCTTGCCGATTTTGTTCGTTGGGAAACAAAAATATAATTGCCTCGTCAGCAGCTTGGAGTAGAGATAAAGCACCCCATTCATTGATTCCAGTACGTGAATCCACCAAAATTACATCTGGTTTTAGCTGTTCTTGAATTTCACGACTAAAAATAGACCAGAGGGTTTCACCATTGTCCAGAATAGTAGTTGCTCGCAGATCGTCAACTTTAGCAATGTAGTCAAGACTTAAAAAACCAGCAGGAACAATAAAGAGTCTTCCGGTTGCATCAGGTATTGTAACTTCACCAAATATCTTAGTGATTAAAATATTGGGTTCTAACTCTTCAGGCAAATAAGAACGTTCATAAAAATAATCGACAATACCAAATTCAGGTAGTGGGTTTAAGCTAAAAGCTGTACTTAAACCAGGCGCTTCTAAATCTAAGTCAACAGCCACAACTTTGCGACCGCGCATAGCTAAAATCCAAGCCACATGGGTTAAGGCAGTTGTTCGCCCCACTCCTCCTTTAAAGGAATAGAATGTGATTGTTCGAGGAATGCGGGGTTCAGGCTGAGAAAGTTGGGATTGATTTTGCGGATTTGCAGCCCACAAAGCTAAATCTTGCCAAGTTTGCACTGAACTTCCATTGGTAAGCTGTGGGCGTGACAAATTTAGAGAAATTGCTTCGTCTACCGTATATAAAGAAATAAAACCTGGGGATATTTTCAATTTACTAAGGATGCTATGCACTCGTTCCTTTCGTCGCTCGAAAGATAAGCCATTAAAGGTATTGCTCACAATCGTCAAATTCAGAAGTCCAGAAGTAGAAATATTGATGTCAGTCCATTCCTGCGGACTCTGCACATAACTGTCTGTCAGCTCCCGTTTCAGTGATATTTGCCAGGTTTCCTGCATCTCTGTATCCTCAAAGTGTAGTAGCTTGCTTCTGTAGCCAACTTATGAGACTTTTATATGCAGACAGCCACTGCTTATAGTCTGGATCGTTAGGTTCACTACCAGAGTAGCGCATATCTATAAAATGTTGATTTTTGGGATTTTCAACTGTGACCAGCCATTTCATTACCTCGGGAAATTTCTGAATCCTATCATGCAGCTTATTATGCCGTCTCAAAGCATCTTGAAAGCTATGTCCTGGATTAGTAAGTGTATGACCAGGAGTGTTATAATCCGTTTTCCATTCTCGCTTGGCATTTTTGGGTAGGGAAGCGAATATCATTGATTTTAGCCGACATTCTATCGTCACACCAGCAAAGTGCATGGCCGCCACTTTTCTGGCAGAGTAACAAAGTATTTCGGTATCCTGATAGCGCTGTAAAAAAGCAGATTCGTAATCTTCCATTTTTGCCCGACGGTTTACTAACAAATAATACTAGCATTGGGATACTGTGTCAAGTATCAAATCAGTGTCGCTAAGGGTTCATCTGACTTTAGTATATCTGAATAAGCGCAGCAATACAGCGAACTAAAACAAGAATTAGCCAACAAATAGTATAATAATAGTCAGGAGTACACGCACGGAAAAGCTGGGTTGATTAAAAACATCGAGCTGAAAGCTGCAAAGTGGAGAGCATCTGATTAAACCTATGATATTAGAAGTTGCAATTCTTGATGTTAAACCTAATAGGGCTGCTGAGTTTGAAATTGCTTTCAAAACAGCTTCAACTATTATCTCTTCTATGCCGGGTTATATCTCCCACGAGCTGCAACGGTGTATAGAAACCAAAAATCGCTATATTTTGCTGGTGCGGTGGGAGAGTTTGGAAGACCATACTGTTGGATTTCGAGAATCCCCAGATTATCAAAAGTGGCGTTTATTATTGCACCACTTTTACGATCCATTTCCGACAGTGGAACATTACGAAGTTATTTCATTATAATCGAAGGAATGAAGTCCTTACTACAAACCTTGATTCGCAGTCGATCGACCCGTTTGTAGTGCGGACTTTAGTCCGCTCTTTCAGAGGACTGAAGTCCTTACTACAAACCTTATCACAGAAAAAGGAGGAAAATAACAAATGATTGATATCGGTTTAACTCACATCGCACTCCCCGTTTCTGATGTTGATAAAAGTATTGAATTTTACTCCAAGTATGCTGCAATGCAGGTCGTTCACCGCCGCATTGATGCAGGCGCAGGTGTTGCTGTAGTGTGGCTTTCTGACGGCACTCGTCCTTTTGTAATTGTGCTAATTCAAAAAGAATCAGTACGTCCGGTTTTGTCTCCCTTGGCGCATCTGGGAGTGGGCTGCAAAAGTCGGGAATATATGGATTATCTGTGCGATTTGGCTCGTCAAGAAGCTGTATTGCTTGATGAACCAAAAGATTCGGGGTATCCGATCGGCTATTGGGCTTTTTTGCGAGACCCGGACGGTCATACTCTGGAACTATCCTACGGGCAAGAAATTGGATTTACTGTGCAGGAACAACCCCAATGAATATTTCTATTCGACTGCTTCGAGAAGATGAGTTACCGACGGCTGAACATATTTTTAGAGTTGCCTTTGGTACTTTTATTGGATTGCCTGAACCGACTGATTTTTGTGGTGATGCGAATTATGTTCAAACGCGATCGCACATCGATCCGACAGCGGCATTCGCAGCCGAGGTTGATGGGCAGCTAGTTGGCTCGAATATAGCTGTTTGTTGGGGCAGTGTCGGTTTTTTTGGGCCGCTGAGCGTTCATCCTGACTTCTGGGGTCGAGGTGTGGCAAAATGTCTGATTGAATGTGCGATCGACCGTTTTTCTGACTGGGGGATTCGACAGGCAGGTTTATTTACTTTTCCGAACAGTCCGAAACATCACGGGCTTTATCAAAAATTCGGATTTTACCCGCGTTTTTTGACGTTTATTATGGTAAAATCGATTCAGCCAGTTGATGGCGATTTTCCAACAATAAAATATTCGGAACAGAATTCAGAGGAGCGATCGCACTTTCTCAAAGAATGTTACCAACTGACGGATGCTATTTATGCAGGGCTAGATTTATCGCAGGAGATTTTGGCAGTTGAGGCTCAAAACTTGGGCGATACAGTGTTGCTGCGGGATGACAAAGGTTTGGCTGGATTTGCTGTTTGTCATTGCGGTGCAGGTAGCGAAGCTGGTTCTGATGTATGTTACGTCAAATTTGGAGCTGTGCGGCCCGGAACGCAGGCGTGTGAACTGTTTGAACAGTTACTCGATCTCTGTGAAGCGTTTGGGGCGAGTCAAAAAATGTTGCGTCTCCGGGCTGGAGTGAATGCGAGCCATGATGCTGCTTATGGTAGGATGGTCGATCGCCATTTTCGCACTGAAAGTACGGGTGTGGCGATGCACAGGCCAAATGATGTCGGTTACAGTCGATCGGAGGTTTTTGTATTGGATGATTGGCACTAATGCAAGCTTGTTTGGTGATTTCCTTAGATATTCAGGCAATTTGACTTCTTTTAAATGCGATGTCCTTTTGGTAATAATTTCAGCGGTTAAAGACTGAGGCTCAAAAGTAAGGTAAGAGATAGCTTACCAAATATCGTTAATATTACTTTGCACGTTTAACCCCTCCTCTCCGTTTAACTTGAAAGCCATACAAATAGATTTCAGGTATATTAATACGTCCATCATAACGAGTTTCTACAACCCCAAGTAGAAGTAAATATTGCAAAATTTCTTCAGGGTTAGTGGTGGGTGGTTGTTTTTCCCGTTGTTCACTCCATTTGGTTGATTTCACTGCATCTAAAAACTTCTCCCTTGGTATGGGAGCTTCTAGACCAACTAAACTCGTTTTGAGAGATTCTAACCAGGGATACTCATCTTGCAATTCCCTGATTCGATCTTCTGAGGTACGTGTTAAAGCTGCCTGCAAGTCAGAAGGTTGCAAAAGTTCTTTAGTGTCTTCCACAATAGAGTTCGATTCCCTTCTATCTTTTGCTGATAATGCAAATAACTTCAGAAAAGAACGTGGCGCAATTCTACCGCCAGCATCCTGAAGGTGATTAGGAATCCAACGATAGGTAATTCCTTTTTTAGGATTAGCCCCCATATACTTACCAATCATCTTTTCGATAAGTTCTTCAAACAATTTCTCGTTTGATGTTGCAGTCCATCCCAAGCTAGTTCTGTTTTCAATAATCAACTCTGGGATTTTTTGTAAATATTCTGTCATTTCAGGGCCAGAGTTCGCAAGTCGTTTGACAAAAAGTTGATAAAGCCATGAAGGTTTCCATTCCAATTCAACCTGATGACCTCGCAGTTTGGAAGCATCGAGAAAGCTCAAAAATTCCTCTCGAAATAGATCGGTACGCAAAAATATTTTGGGGCGTATTCTCTCCCAACGTCGCCATCTATCTAGCCACAAAGCTAAAAGTTGACGAATGGGATTTGCTAAGGCAATGTAGGAAGTAACTAATCGATCTAATTCATCATAAGTGACAAATAACCAATCATCAGTCTCAAGAAGTTTTTCGTCTAATTTATCTAAGACATAATTTAACTTTTCAATATTTTTATTGACTAGGGGCAGCCAGTCTGACAATAGAGATAATTTCCCTTTGAGGACATTAATAATTTCCGGCTCTATTGCTTCAAGAAGAAAATCTTTTAGCTTAAATTCTTCTTGCTCTAGGATGACACCTAACATTAAACCGATCCAGAAGCTACGCCATTCAATATTTGTAGCTTCTTGCATTTGATGCTCAACAATTTCTGGTATGGGAAATCGCTTTTCTGCTGTGCGAGTCCGCCCAAAGCCAGCTATCCACGTCGTTTGGCTCAAAGGAGGTAATCCTCTAATTCTCAAACTTTCAACCAAGGCTTCCCGTCCAGAAGGGATGGCTAGTAAACGGAATAATTCTGTTTTTCCTACCCCCCGTCCTCCTAGTATTAACAAGATATCGGGTTCTAAAGCATAGCGATAATTTGGAATCGGTAAGAAATTTTTTAAGAACTTCTCCTCATTATCACTTTCGTGCTCAGCCGTACCCATTCCAGGAGCAATTTCACCGATCAATTGTAGTAGTTCTTGTTGGTTAAGTTCACTCATTTTTTTGATGCTTATCTACTTTTTTCAAGATTAAAATTAAAGATTTCGCATATTTTTTTGGCAATATCCTGATAAGGGGAATTAGTCATTATCCTTACAATGTCTGACAGCCGACTTGATTCTTCAGGGGTTAAATTACGGATAAATAGGGCTATGTCTCCTCGTAAATTTTCCTGATATGGTATAACAAAAGGGGTAAATGGCTCCCCTATATTAGTTGAATTAGGAACAGTTTCATCTTCAGAATAATAGTTATCTTGAAAAATCGTATAGGCTTGTTCTCGAAATCCTGCTAACTCTTGCTCCCTGCCCGGTATTCCTAATGCTGGAGCCATCGAATGTACGAGAATTAATGGTAAACGCTGATCGACTCCAGGGCTTGCTAAATGGCGTATTACATGAGTTAGTCCCGCCCAACTTTGGCGTGATTGAGTTCCAAAGATGACTGCTGCATGGGAAAGATTGGCAATCGCCAAGCCACCAATATCGTGAAAACCAGCCCGCGCATCCATCAGAATAAAATCTAAAGGTTTTGCTGCACTTTGTAATTCTTTTAACATATCTCCCATTCTACTTCGCAGTTCACCATCGACGAGGTTTTGAAAATCCAATCGTGCTAATTTTTCTAAGTAATCTTGATCTACTGTACCCGCCGGAAGTAATTTCAGGTCTTCGCCATTATCTCCTAGCAAAGTTGGTTCAGTAAGATTTTTGATGTGAGTGCTAAGTTTCCAATCGTTTCCTTGAATCTTCTTTTCTAATAAATAATCAATTACACCAGGATTATTGGAGTTGTCTGGTGAAAAAATTGTAGCAAGACCGGGTGCTTCTAAATCGAGGTCAACAATGGCAACTCGATGACCGTTACGGGCTAAAGTTAATGCAGTAGCAACGAGGGTAGTGGTTCGTCCGACACCTCCTTTGAAGGAGAAAAAAGATACGATCGCAGGCTTACACTTTTCATAGACTAATTCCTCTTTCCAAGGTGGTTCACCTACCTTCTTATCTGTCCAGGCCTGTTTAGCAATGTGACGCTCAAGAATATACCAGCGAGGCAGAACTAATTCATCATCCCACGAGGCCAAAACTCTTTCTTGCTCGATAGTATCAATTAAGGCTTTGTAAGCATCATTTTCTCCGGCGGGCAACCAGATATCAGTGCCGTAATAAGGGCCAAGTTTTTGAGAAAGAAGCTGCGCGAGGTCAGTAGTATTAACTTCTTGTGGTTTTTGACCTTCCGATAAATTAAGAAAAAGTCTAATTTTTCCATTAACATCACGAATAATGGTGACAGACTGAAGCTGAGGCACAAGTTCAGATACAATGCTGGGTTCACTAAAACATTCCTTTACTCGCTCAAATGTTTCACCAAAAGCGATCGTCATGTGTTAAATATCCTTGCTGGGAATTGATCCATTTAGCACTAATTTGGGGATGATTTCTCGGTAAATTTCTTCGGCACGTTGAACCGCTAACTTTGCTTCTTCCTCAGTCCAAAGCTGAGACTTAGCGTATCTCCTCTCTGGGTGATCTTGGGCTAGAACAGTGCCAGCTATTCTTGAAGCAGGAAGTTGCCGATCCAAAATGGGATAAAGAACCCGCAAGCGTTCCATTGCTCTTCCATCAAGTTCCTGGAGGTCGTGTCCATACTTTTTTACGGCACCTTTATCATCTTTAAAGTATAGCTCCACAAGTAGTTTAAATGAACATTCCACGACATAGGCAGCAAGGTAAACAGCGTTGTCCCAGCGTTGGGTTTGCAAGAGAATTTGGGCATCCTGTAAATGCCTGCCTGCTGAGTTGGAAAAGGATTCTTGCATTGTCTATGTAACCAATACTTCAGACAGTTGCAGTTTGACATACTCCCCGGCGTGAACGCGCGGGGATTCTTGACACTTCACGGAGATGTGCCACAAGTGGTCTTACCTTCTCTCTGTGTCCGTTTAGAGTCGTGGCAATGCCCTATCCCGACTTTGTTTATATTCTTGGCTGCATTCTCATCGCGATCGTGTTCGATACCGCAATTCAAGCATTGAACCGAGCGGATTTTTAAATCCAATTTCCCCCATCTAAAACCGCAATTTGAACAGATTTGACTTGTTGGTTCCCAGCGACTAATTACCCTAAACTCTCTGCCAAACTTTTCAGACTTAGCCTCGCACAAAGCCCTAAACTCGTACCATCCCTGTTGGCTAATTGCTCTCGCCAGTTTCCGATTTTTGACCATGCCCGACACATTCAAATCTTCCAAAATAATAGTTTGATTCTCACTAACAACTTTGGTCGATAGTTTGTGCAGAAAGTCTTTACGGGTATCCCCAATTTGATTGTACTGTTTCGCAATCTGAATGCGAGTTTTGTTTCGGCGCTTTGAGTCTTTGGGCTGCCTTGCCAACTTGCGTTGCAGTCTGCGAATTTTTCGGTCTAACTGTTTGTAGCTTGGACTTTTAGCTGATGTTCCGTCGCTCATCACTGCAAAGGTTTTAATACCCAGATCGATGCCGATGCTGTGGTTTTTAGCTTCGACAATATCGGAATTAATCTCTACAACAAAGCTCAGGAAATAACGGTTGGCACAATCTTTGATTGCTGTGACAGAGCTAGGGTCTGACGGCAGTTGTCTCGACCAAATAGGACTAACATTTCCGATTTTTGCCAGATACACGGACTCACCTTTGATAGAGAAACCCGATTTGACAAAAGTTGCAGATTGACTGTTAGTCTTTTTTTTGAACCTTGGTTGACCGAGTTTTTTACCTTTTCTCTTCCCTTTTAGGGAGTCAAAATAGTTTTTGTAAGCAACATCTAATTGTTTGAGGGATTGCTGCAATGGCACGGATGACACATCTTTTAACCATGCTCTCTCTTCTGTCTTTTTAGATAGAGCTAGAGACTTGGATAGAGTGTTGTAGCCGGGATATTTTCCTGACTTGCTTTGAGTTAAGGCATCATTCCAAACAACTCTCACACAACCAAACAACTGCGCTAAACTTTGGCGTTGTTGAGTGGTAGGATAGAATCTGTATTGGAATCTTGCTTTCATTGTTTGTCGTTTGTTTTACTATTCCATTCTAACAGGCTCAGTAAAATTTACCAAAAAATTAAAGCCGTCCTTAAGGACGGGGTTTTAAACCCAATTTTTTGATAATCATTTTCTCGATTAATCCGGTACAGTCCTCCGCAATGTCTGCGATCGCCCCCGACACGATCCAAATCAACTTTTCAAAGGAGGAGGACTGCAACACTACAGCGCCGTGCGGTGCAGCACACCTCTGAGCAAAAGCGTTGCCGGCTGTTGAGGGGTTTCGCCCTGCGCTGTTAAATTTACCCGGACAATTGCCCTCGATCGATCGCCAAACATTAAATTTTTCCGGGGAAAACTTGCTATTTAATGAATAAGACTTTAGAATCCAGCAATGTAAATCCAAACTCTCAACGAGCAGCCCTGCAAGCACTAACCCGAAATGGGTCGCAAGTGCCACAAAGCAGCAAAAGCTACCTTTTATAACTCTTTCAACAGCAAAGCATTGGCAGAAAAACTCAGGGATCGACGGTTGTCATCTTGCAACGAATGCTTTGCTCGCAATACTTACAAATGAATCAAAAATTATCTGCCAAAATTTAGCACCTACAGATGCCTAGTCCAAACGCCTGCTGCGTAAGGTTTAACTTACTGATTAGGCTGATTTTATAGTCATTAACTACTTGAGGATTCGATCGCATGGTTTCGATTTCTAAAACTCTGTCCGAGGCGATCCCTGTGTCTGCGCCAAGCCTGACGGCTGGAACCCAAAGCAGCACGGCTACCGCTACTGCAACGGGAGTATGTATCACAGTTCACGGTCACTTTTATCAGCCGCCTCGGGAAAACCCTTACCTGGACGCGATCGAGCGCCAAGCCAGCGCATCTCCATTCCACGACTGGAACGAACGAATTGACAACGAGTGCTACCGCCCGAACGCCTTTGCGCGCATACTCAACGATCGCGGCGAAGTAGCAGGGATCGTCAACAACTACGAGTATCTCAGCTTCAACATCGGCCCGACCCTGATGAGCTGGCTGGAACGCTACGATCCGGAAGTTTACCAGCGGATTCTGGAAGCCGATCGCAAAAGCTGTCAGCGCCTCAACGGTCACGGCAACGCGATCGCCCAAGTGTACAATCACATCATCATGCCGCTGGCGAACGAGCGAGACAAATACACCCAAATTCGCTGGGGGATCGCAGATTTTCGCTCCAGATTCGATCGCCATCCCGAAGGAATGTGGCTCGCCGAAACCGCCGTAGACTATGCCACCCTCGAAGTTTTAGTCGCTGAAGGCATCCGCTTCATTGTCTTAGCCCCCTCCCAAGCCGAACGCTGCCGCCCGCTAATCTGGCAAAATCAAGAAGGAAACCAACAAACAGATACCGAATGGCACGAAGTCGGCGGCGGCCAAATCGATCCGACTCGCCCGTACCGCTGCTATTTGAAGCCGGAAATGCGGTTGATGGCTGACCACCAACTTTCGCCCCTGAGCACTTACCACTTTACTCGCGGACACGGCCAGCAGTCCTCAGCCCCAAATCCTCACACTCCCTACATCGATATCTTTTTCTACGACGGCCCGATCTCGCGGGATATGGGCTTCAACGACGTTCTCAGCAGCAGCCACCACTTGGCCGGGCGCTTGGGTCAAGCAGTGCGGGGAGACCACAGACCGGCCCAATTAATCTCCGTGGCGACAGATGGGGAAACTTTCGGCCACCACAAAAACAGTACCGAAAAATGTCTCGCCTACGCTTTCACAGAAGAGTTTCCCCGCCGGGGCTGGACTGTGACGAATTACGCTCATTATTTAAGTCAAAATCCCAGCACTTGGGAGGTGGAACTCAAACCGGTGACGGCTTGGAGTTGTTCTCACGGGGTCGATCGCTGGCAAGATGATTGCGGCTGCGGTGGCGGCGGCGGGTGGCACCAAAAATGGCGCCGACCTTTGCGGGATACTTTGAATTGGCTGCGCGATCGGCTGATTCCGATTTATGAGGAAGCGGGGCGCAATCTGTTTCGGGATCCCTGGAAAGCTAGAGATGAATATATTGATGTCATCCGCGATCGATCGCCCGCTAACATTGACAGTTTCCTCCAACGCCATCAAGTTCGCGAACTCGACGCCGCCGAACAGGTAGACGCCCTGCGCCTGCTGGAAATGCAGCGCCACGCTTTGTTAATGTTCACTAGCTGCGGCTGGTTTTTTGAAGAAATTTCTCGCCCCGAAGGCGTGCAAATTTTGCGCTACGCGGCCAGGGCCCTGGAATTGGCGGGGGAAGTTACGGGCGTGCAGCTAGAAAAGGATTTTATCGATCGACTTGACGAAGCACCGAGTAATGTTGAATGCTTCAAAACAGGCGCAGAAGTTTACCGCCAACTGGTGACGACGGCCCAAGTCAGTCTCAGACAAGTAGCCGCCCACTACGCGATTAGTTCTCTGTTTGCCAAATATCCCCGGGAACAGCGAGTTTACTGCTATCAGGCCCAACAGCAAGATTTCCAAATTCAGCGCATGGGATCGATGACTCTGGCTGTGGGTCAATTGCAGTTAACCTCGGAAATTACCCGGGAAACAGAGGTGTTTGTGTTTGCTGCGTTCCACCTCGGCGGCTGGGATTTCCACTGCTGCATTCAGCCTTTCGGCAGCCGACGGTCTTACACTATGCTGAAAGAGCGGTTGTTTGGAGTTCTGGAAGAAGCTTCGGCGGCCCACGCGATTCTGGAAATGGTGCGGTTGTTTGGGGATCAGTCTTTTAGCTTGCGGGATTTGTTCGCTGAGGAACGCCACCGCATCGTGCAGTTGCTGAGTCAGGAAAATTTGACTCGGTTGGATCAGCTTTACACTCAGGTTTATCGGGAAAATTACGGAGTGATGATGGCTTTCCACCGGGACGATTTGCCGGTGCCGGTAGAGTTGCAGGTGGCTGCTGAGGTGGCTTTGGGACACCGCTGTTTGACGGCGGCGAAGGCGCTGGAACTGGAAACCGAAGACGCGGAGTCTCTGCTGGCTGATATTGAAGCGATCGCCACTGAAGCGGGCCACCTCCGCAGCCGGTTGAAGGTTCCCGAAGTCAAGCAAATTTTGGAACGGCTGGTTTGGCGATCGCTAGACGCGCTGCTCCAAGCCGGATCGGGCGCGGACGAACCATCGCCTGTCAAGTTAGAAGCTGATATCCGCTACATCGAGCGTTTGATAGCTGTGGGCGATCGGCTGAGTCTCGGTTTGTGTTTGGACAAATCGCAGGAACTGTATTTTGATTCTCTGTACAGTCAAATTGTGCCTCTGTGTTTGGGCTGGCTGCAACGGCAAGATGCCTCGACCGGCGACAATAAGGTGGATCCCGTTATCTTGGATATCGCCCGCTCAGACGGCGGCTGGGAGCTGTCTTCGATCCGGCAGTTGCTGGAGTTGGGTCAAACTCTCGCCGTTGATGTTGATTGTTGGTTGGATCGGTTAAGCCCATTTTAGATTGGCGATTTGCGATGGCAGAAAATGTAATCACCGGTGGATCGATTGCTGCGGAGAGTGGTTTGTAGTGCGGACTTCAGTCCGCAGCATTATGCGGACTTCAGTCCGCACGCACGGCGCGATCGGTTTTTGTGATGGTAATTGGTCGGAGATGGTATCAAATGCCGATCGGACGGTGGGGATCGACTGAGGCTCGATCGGCATTTAGGTTTCCCGGAATCGAAGTACCGACAAACAACCGCCAATTTTTTTTGAGTCAGTTCTATACGCACGCAGACCAAAGAAACCGGATTTTTTACCCTTACTGCGGGCTACGGCGCAGGATTTTCGTAAAAAACCCGGTTTCTGACCACCCCTGCGTCCAGGACTATGAGTTTTCGCTCTACTTCTGTGGGAAGATGAAAAGACTGTCCCCAAAGCCTAAAGGTGTTCTGCACTTGCAGGCTTTGTAGAGTTTTGAAGAAAGAACACTAAATTTTTTAGCTATGAAAATTGGCGATCGCGTTTGCGTTAAAAACTCTGTTGTTGTCTACCACCACCCGGAAAATCGCAGTCAACCAGTTGATATTAAGGGTCTGGAAGGAGAAGTCGTGGCGATCGTTCACGAATGGCACGGCAGACCAGTCAGTGCCAATTGGCCGGTGCTAGTTCAGTTTGACAAAAAATTTCGAGCTCACTTCAAAGAAGATGAAGTCGAATTGGTTTCTGCTGAAGCCTAGCTCGAGTATTCTTTTGTTTTGTATTGTTCTTGTGGGATGGGCGTCCCGCCCGTCCTTTAAAGACGGGCGGGACACCCATCCCACAAATATGTATAAATTATTTAATTTCAGATTCTAAGCTGTTGCGTGCCGCAGTTCAATTCTATATTTCGATGACGGTCGAGAATTCTTTTCCCCTCTCCATCTCTCCCTCAACTAAGTGACAGTTTCAAACCCTGTAGTTTTCAATTCCAGATGAGTTTTCATCACATTTGTAGTGGAATCTGATTGCTTGAGACGATAGCCCATACTGTGAACTGTCTCAATTAAATCTTCAGCGGCTCCCGCAGCTTTGAGTTTTTGACGCAAACTTCTAATGTGAACCTTGACAGTATTTTCTTCGGGCGGAGATTCCAACGACCAGACGTGTTCGATCATGACACTTCGACTGAGAACACGGCGCCCATTTCGCAAAAGAAGTTCCAGAAGCGCGTATTCTTTGGGCGTCAGATGGAGTGGAGCCTGTCCGTAGGTGACTTCATAGGTGCTGGGGTTGAGCCGAATTTCTTCCCATTCTAAAATCGGCCCCGAAGTGCTATTACCTCGACGCAATAAGGCTCGAATCCGAGCAAATAGTTTTTGCAAGTCCACGGGCTTGACTACATAATCATCAGCCCCAGCATCAAGCCCATTAATTTCATCACTGAGGGTGTCACGGGCTGTGATCATCAGGACAGGCATAGTATAGCCGTGCGATCGCAATCGATGGCAGAGACTAATTCCATCCAGTTCTGGTAACATCAAATCTAGCAGCAGCAAATCATAGTTGAGCATCTTTGCTTGATGCCACCCAGATTCCCCATCGGTAACTATATCAACAACATAGCGCTGGTCTGTCAAGGCTTCTGCCAACGTTTCTGCAAGGCGCAGATCGTCTTCAACCAAAAGAATCCTCATAAGCAAGAGGCTGGGGGAAAGTACAAAGCCACTTATTGACTTTTAGACAAGATTGAGTTAGCGAACCAGAGCGGTCTAATTCAAATAGGGCTAGGGCGATCGGCATGGCTTGCTCCTCAACATTTTATTCGCATTTTGGCCCCAACTTTGTACCGATTTGCGATCGAGATATCAACAAGTTTTGACCCAAGGGAAGCTCTGAAACCATTTGCCAAAGCTTTATTAACAAATATTGCCAAAAATCAATATTTATTACTTATTGAAAATCTTTCCGATTTCTTTACCGTTTTCTGACTCATTTCTTTACTTATTCTATGTAATTGTAGGTGGGATCGGCATTTGGATGGGGTAAATTCTCCCACCCACTTGATAGTTAATTTGGGAGATTAGTGTTAAATGGCTTTTGGACCAGCTTCAAGATTGGGAGTGAGCCTGTTTGATGAAACCCCACCAATCGAGCGGGTTACAGGTAACTCAAATGAAGACCTGGAAACCATCATTAAGGCAGTGTACCGGCAAGTTTTGGGCAATGCCTACGTGATGGAGAGCGAACGCCTCACCGTTTGTGAGTCCCAGTTTAAACGCAATGAACTGACGGTGCGGGAATTTGTGCGACAGGTGGCAAAGTCAGACTTGTATCGATCGCGATTTTTCGATAGTTGTGCTCGTTATCGGGCGATCGAACTCAACTTCAGACACCTACTCGGTCGCCCTCCCCTGGATCTCGAAGAAATGCGGAGCAAAAGCACCATTCTGGATACCAAAGGCTTTGAGGCTGAGATCGATTCTTATCTCGATAGCGATGAATACCAGAATACTTTTGGAGATGACATTGTTCCCTACATCCGGGGATACAAAACCGAAGCTTGTCAAAGCATGGTGCAGTTTACCCATACCTTCGAGTTGGTGCGAGGTGCTTCTAGCAGCAGCTTGAAGGGAAATCTGGCAGGTAAGAGTCCGCGTTTGAATTCCCTAGTGATTCAAAGCACGCCAACCGCCGTAATTTCTCCAGCCAGCAGCGGATCGACATTCCGCAATCCATCCGGTAGCGCTCGGACTCGTCACGGTGCTGGATCGGATGAAAACGGAAAAGTCTATCGCATTGAAGTTACCGGCTATCGCGCCAATGTGGTGAATCGGATTTCCAAGTTTCGCCGCAGCAACCAGGTTTACTTGGTGTCGTTTAACGAGCTATCCGAAACCTATCAACGGATTCACAAACAAGGTGGGACGATCGCTAGTATCACCCCTGTCTAGTTGAAGATCGATCGAGGGATTTTAGATTTTAGATTTTAGATTGAAGATTGAAGAATTATTCGGGGATTGTAATGAGAATTCGGAGCTTTTATTCAATCAACAATCAACAATCAATCATCAAAAATCAACTATCATTCCGGTACAACTGGAATTGATATAAGCCATGTATTACTGACATATTGAGCCCTTCTCAATTAACCTTTTGCGAACAGGCTTTCCGGCCGGTTCCACAAGAAATCCACTCTTTGTGGAACAGGCCCGAGAGCCTGTTTCTGAAAATGGTGCGAACAGGCTTTCCGGCCGGTTCCACAAGAAATCCACTCTTTGTGGAACAGGCCCGAGAGCCTGTTGCTGAAAATGGTGCAAGATTTCAGCTACTACCAAATATTATCAGTCAAGGAGATTAATTGCAATGACAGATTTGACAAAATGTGAACTGTGGCCAACCAGCGGTGTAGATGATGTGCAAGCTGTGATTCGCGCCGTCTACAAGCAGGTTTTGGGTAATCCCCACGTGATGGAAAGCGAGCGCTTGGTAACTGCGGAATCTCAATTGTGCGATCGCAGCATCTCCGTGCGTGAATTTGTGCGATTGGTTGCTAAATCTGATTTTTATAGCACTCGCTATTTTCAAAAGTGCGCTCCCTATCGATTTGTCGAACTCAATTTCCTGCACCTACTGGGTCGTGCACCCCAAGATCAAACTGAAATTTCTGAACACATTATCCGCTGTGTTGAGCAAGGCTACGATGCCGAAATTGACTCGTATCTCGACAGCGACGAGTATCAAACCGCTTTTGGTGAAAACGTTGTTCCCTATTACCGAGGCAGAAGCAGCGAAGCAAATACCAAGCAACTAGGTTACAATCGGATGTCGCTGCTCGATCGGGGTTTCGCCCAAATCGACAGTGCCGTCAAGGCATCTCAGTTAGTCTACGCCGTTGCCACCAACAGCGCTAACGCCATCAAGCCCTCAACCAGTCGAGGAGGCGCCTATTCCGCACCCCAAAAAATGTTCAAAATTGTGGTAACTGGGTCTAAATTCGACAGACCTCGTCGCCTCAGTAACACGACATACATTGTGGCTGGAGACAATATGAGTCCGCAAATTCAGCGGATCAATCGCACTTCTGGCAAAATTGTCAGCATCACTGAGATTCTCTAAATCGATCCTGGACACACACACTCTATCTGTAGGGTGCGCAGTGCGCACCTTACCCCCACAAATAGTTTCAAAACTGTCAACTTGCGTAAGTCATATAAATCTGAAATCCCGATCGCATTTGCTCGGATCGACCATGAGTCTCACGCTCAATCGTATTAGAATGTTGCCACCACAAGCCGAAAAAAAGTTGCAATGCTGGATTCGCAGCCGTCATTTAATTTGTACTGGCAATTTTTACATCTTTGAAACTATAGACTATAGCGCTATTGAGCGTTTTACCGAGTCGATTACGGCTTTAGGAGGAACATTAATCTCGGTTCAGCCGATCGACAAAATTTGGATGGGCGATCACCGTCAAGTCATTCTATATCGTGCCAAAGCCAGTTTGCATACGCCTTGTCACAACCTCAAGCAATACTGGTTTAAATATGGTAGTTTCCAGACTAGGTTCGATCCAAGCTCTTGATCTGGCTGATAGTGGTTAGCATGGTTGCAGCATTGTTGTTGCGTGTTGGTGACATCCTGATTTTCCTAGGAATTAAGCAACCATTTTCTATGCTAAGTAACATTTTTCTAGTTGCGATCGGTATTTTACTTGTAGTAGTAATTTGCCCCTGCTTCAAACAGGAAGTAGCCCGACGACAAACAGCGGAAGGGGTGCTGCGACAACAAACCGATCGCGAACGGTTAGTCAATCAAATTGCTCAACACATTCGCCAGTCTCTTGATTTGGACGAAGTGCTAGAAACGACTGTGGCAGATGTACAGCGCTTTCTGGAAGCCGATCGCGTTCTCATTTACCGCCTGTGGCCAGACGGAACGGGTAGCGCCATTAACGAAGCCGTTTTACCCCCTTATCCCGTCATTTTAGGAAAATCCTTCCCAGCAGAAGTCTTTCCCAAGGAGTACCATGAGGCTTATTCTTTAGGAAAAACCCGCCTCATTGCCAATCTTGAAGAAGCCGATCTCGAAAATTGTCTGACTGATTTTCTCCAACAATTTGGAGTCACAGCCAAATTAGTTGTCCCCATCATCCAAGAAAATCGGGAGTTTGAGGGGAATCCTTCTGTACCCTATCTTTGGGGGTTATTGATTGCTCACCAATGCGATCGCCCGCGCGTCTGGGAAACCTGGGAATTGGAGTTGATGCAGCAACTAGCGACACAGGTGGCGATCGCCATTCAACAGTCTGAATTATACCAACAGCTTCAACAACTCAATGCCGAACTAGAACAGCGCGTCCAACAGCGTACCGAAGAATTAGCTCGCGCCAACGTCGCCCTAAGAGCCGAAATTGGCGAACGACAGCGCACCGAAGTAGAACTGCGCCACACCAACCACACCCTAAAAACCCTGATTACCGCCTCTCCTCGCGCTATCTTCACGCTGGATATAGAAGGGTACGTCAAGATTTGGAACCCCGCCGCCGAACAGATGTTTGGTTGGAATGAAGCAGAAGTCATCAACCATCCCAACCCAATTTTTATCGACGATCCATTAGAAGATTATTCCACTCTCCGCAGCAATCTCCTGCAAGGAATCACCTATAGTGTCGAAATGCGCCGCCACAAAAAAGACGGTAGTGCGATCGACATTATCTTTTCCGCCGCCCCCTTAAAAAATAGTGAAAATCAGATTGACGGCGTTGTCGCAGTGATTGCTGACATTACCGAACAAAAACAACAAGCAGAACAAGTGCGGTTGCTCCAGTCAGTTGTCGTCAACACAAATGATGCCGTCGTCATTACCGAAGCCGAACCGATTGACGAACCAGGCCTCCGTATTATCTATGTCAATGAAGCATTTACCAAGATCACCGGATATAGCCCAGAGGAAGTTTTGGGCAAAACACCCCGGATTTTGCACGGCCCAAAAACCGATCGCGCAGAACTAGACAAGATTCGGAGCGCGCTCTCCCGTTGGGAATCTGTCACCGTTGAAGTGATTAACTACCGCAAAAATGGCTCCGAATATTGGAATGAATTCAGCATTGTCCCCGTAGCCGATCGCACAGGTTGGTATACCCACTGGATCGCCATACAGCGAGACACAACCGAACGAAAACAAGCAGAACAAGCCCTGCGACATAGCGAAGAACGCTTTCGATCGCTAATTGAAAATGCTCTAGACATCATTATGATTCTCAATACAGATGGCACTATCCACTACGTCAGTCCTTCTGTAGAAAAAGTCTTAGGATATCCCGTCTCTGAACTCGTAGGAAAGAAAATATTTGAGCCAATTCATCCCGATGATTTTACCACTACTTACCACAGTTTCACCAATACCCTACAAAGTGCAGAAATAACCCCTCCTCTTGAGTTCCGCTACCGTCACAAAGACAAATCTTGGAGAACTTTGGAAGCTATCAGCCAGCCTTTTATAGACAATGCCGCTACCACACAAATTATAGTCAATGCTCGTGATATCACCGAACGCAAACGACTCGATGAAATTCGATTAGCCCTAGAGCGCGAAAAAGAACTGAGTATTCTCAAAACCCGCTTCTTCTCAATGGCATCCCATGAATTTCGCACCCCACTCAGTACCGCTCTGGCAGCAGCTCAAGTCCTAGAAAACAGTCCCAGCGCGTGGAATGACTCCTCCAAGCGACAGAGAAACCTGCATCGAATTCAAGATTCTGTGAGGAATATGGTGCAGTTGCTCGATGATATTTTAACCATCAATCGCGCCGAAACAGGGAAACTAGATTTTAATCCAAAACTTTTAGTTTTAGACAAGTTTTGCCAGCAATTTGTCGAAGAGATTCGGCTCAGCACTGGCAGTCAGTATACCCTCACATTTACCTGTGAAGGAAATCCCATTCCCGTTTGTTTGGATGAAAGGTTGTTGCGTTCTATTCTATCTAATATATTATCGAATGCGATTAAATATTCCCCGAAAGGAGGCAATGTTAATCTCGGTCTAGAGTTTCAGTTAGACGCAGTTATCCTTCAGGTTGAAGATAGAGGAATTGGCATTTTCCCTGAAGATCGAAAGCAGTTGTTTGAACCATTTCACCGAGGCAAGAATGTCCGAACTATTCCGGGCACAGGATTGGGATTGATCGTGGTCAAAAAATGCGTTGACTTGCACCAAGGCACAATTCAGATTACCAGTGAAGTCGGCATTGGCACAACCTGTGTGGTAACGCTACCGTTGCTATAGCGACAGGAAGTTCGGCCGCGCGCAATGTACGGGATGTAACAGATGGATGGAAGAAGAAAATGCTTTTAATTATTAATTTTTATGTCCGCGACGGAACCAAGCGAATATATTAAAATCTCCCTGCATTTTTGCCAATTCCTGTTGGTGCTGCTTGGCTGTAGCATAATACCACTGGCAATAAAGCTCAAATTCTTGACGGTACTTAACTTCGTCGTAAAACTCGCGGACAACTTGGTGTCTCTGAAAAATTTCGGCTGTTGGAGTCGGTTCTGGGACAATGTTTTGTAGCTCGTGGGGCAACATAATTGTTTGGGGGCGACGGTGGCAAATATTGATGTAATGACTTTAAGCTAACACATAGCAGTTGACAGTTGATAGTTGACACTTGACAGTGGTTAGTGGGACGGTTTGTAGTGCGGACTTAAGTCCGCAACATGAGAGCGGACTTAAGTCCGCACTACGAACCAATCTGATTGGGGTTAATCCGTCGGACACGATATAA
>NZ_JAEQCI010000250.1:0-1795 GCF_020738565.1 Microcoleus sp. PH2017_12_PCY_D_A
ATAACCTTTTCTTTAAACGGCGGTGATTCCGTTTACATAGATAATGTTTTCTTCAAGAGCGACCATCTCAAATTTGGCAATCCAACTTCGGCTAGATGGCAGACTGGCAACAGCAGCACATATCAAAACAACTTGCTGCTTGAAAAGCCACAGTACGTTGTGTCTTACAATGCTGCTACCAAAATTGCCAACTGGGTTGGTTGGAAAGTAGACAAGACATGGGTGACAGAACCACCTACACAACCAGGAGAATTACCCAATGGGTTAATAAAAAGACCTGAGTTTATAACCGACCCAGATCTATTAGCTGGTGGCTATGATGGAAATATCTTTACTGGCTTGGGAATGGATCGAGGTCACTTGTCACCAAACAGAGATAGATTGAGACATCCCAAAGATGAGTTGGCAACCTACTTAACAACTAATTTGATTGCCCAGTCAATGGATAATAATCGATTTTTTGTTCGAGGAAGCAACTCTTCAACGGATGCTTCAGCTTGGTTTAATATAGAAAGTAAAGTCGTAGCTCCTATGGTTAGTCAGGGGCAAGAGCTTTACATTTTTGCTGGAGCTATTGGTAACAATCCAAATCCTCAAAAGAAAACAAATGTTCCCCAACTGCTAAATATGGTCCAAGATGGAGAGTTGATCAATCAGGGAAATACAATCCCTAGCAATTTGTCAAACCGACAAATTCACGTCCCTACATGGACGTGGAAAACCATCATGGCTGTGGAACAACCAGGAGCCGAAGTTATTTCGTCAAACATTGAAACTTTCGCATATATGACACCTAACGTAGCAGAACCAGATTGGACTTTATCCTTAGATGGGGTTGCAAATCCGCTTAATAATGATGTGTTTTCTCCCTTTTTGAAGCTACGAGGTAACATAGACAATGCGGCAGCCTGGAGGAACCCAGATACTTGGAGAGTTACTCTTCCAGAACTCACAAATATTCTTAACGAACGGAACAGACTTCGCAACTATGACTTTAAGTTTGATTTCCTGTCAAATCTGCCATAAAATATTTCAGTAGGCTCTTAAGAATTAAGGTATAGATTTTCGTATATCTTAGTTCTAAGCTTATTTCTGGTAGAGGTAATTTTCCTCACAGTTTCTCCAGCGCACTTGTAAGAATTTCATGTCATTTCTATCAACTCCGTCAGAGTAAGGCTATGGATAAAAGGAAAAACCAGGGCTAAAAACTCCGTCAGGTCGTATTACGTCCCAGAATCGACAAGGATCTTCTCCAGAGCCATAGAGCTTAGCACCTTGAAGGTTAACTCTGGTGAAACGAGCACAGGTTAGATTGCACGTCGCGCTAGTATTAGCTCCTCTCAGATTGCAGTCAAAAAAACGAGTGCTTTCTAAATCAGAATCATAAATTTTGGCATCCGTAAAGTTACAATACCAAAACTGAGCCGACAGCAATTTACATCTCTGCAAATTGAGTCGGCTCAAATTGACATAGTTAAATTGAGCGCCTGTCAGGTCGATATTTTGCAGTTCAGCCCCGCTCAAATCAGCATACTCCAAAATGATGTTTTGAAAACCTCTCTCACCAGCAGCATAGCGCCTGAGCAATTCTTCTACAGTTATTCTTTCTTTTTCCATAACTCAAATCCTGTATCTATTTACACAATCAACAATAGCACTTTTTTTAGGCTCTAGAGTTCGACAGCCTAACTCACACAACGGATTGGAGGAACCCAGATACTTGGCGAGTTACTCTTCCAGAACTCACAAAGATTCTGAACGAACGCAACCGAGTCCGCAATTATGCGTTTGATTT
>NZ_JAEQCI010000251.1:0-1792 GCF_020738565.1 Microcoleus sp. PH2017_12_PCY_D_A
ATGCTACAGCGGGAAAATCTGGGCTTAGCTCGCAAAGGGGATATGAAGGAATTCATTGTGCCATTGATAAAAAAGCTTAAATCGAAGAAGCGGTAGTACATTTACTAAAGTAGGTAGCTAAAATAGGTAGTTACTTTAGTAAATACAAGAGAGTTTGACTGCTCAAAGCTTTGGTTCTATAGTAGTGTTATAATAATTTTGAAGCTCACCAATCACAAAGAAGAGGCGCGCTATGTACGCACTGATGATTAATTTCTACAAGCACTGAAACAGCGTCAAGATGCTCTAGCAGAGCGGTTGATTGTATTAGAACAGGATGACGCAACAGAAGCGCTAGAGGACGCACAACTGAGCGAGCAACTGTCGGCGATGCTGGCTACTATGGCGGAATCTAACAGAGAAATTGCCAGCTAATAAAAGTTTGGTTGTTGACGTTCTGTAAGGGTGGATTGCCGGGGTAATTCCCGGTTTTTTTTATTGGGGCGTATCAAGCTTTTCTAAAGTAAGGACTCGGAAACGGAAAAACTTGTCGCTGTGGATGTTTTCATGATAATTTAGGTCAAGCAATTTTGTCCGCCTTAAGCGGTAAATTAAAAAAATCCTTCTCGGTCTAGACGTAACAAAGACAGAATCGAGGTATGTGCATGATTCGATTAAAGCGATCGCGCTTTCAGAAAGGATTTTTAAAGTAGGAGTCTAAAGTAGGGACTTACTTTAGAAAATGAAAGAGAGAGGGAAAAATGGACAAAAAAATACCCCCTGGTTAGAGGGGGTAGGGTAGTAGGACTAGGCTAGATGTCGGTCATCTTGACGCTCGTGTCAATACCTAAATAGTGACGCTGAATTACTTCTACGCTGTTACCACAGGCGGTGGCCAGTAGCAATAAATCAGTGCCAGCATGAGCTTGTAAGCTAATGAATGTATGACGGCAACTGTAGAACGATAGGTAGCTACTTATTGAGCCCTCATCTACAAGTTGAGTCACTACGCCGGGGTAGAAGGTATCATCCCTTGACCGCCGCCAACCTAGCCATAGGTCAGCAACTGAAGAGCTACTCCAGTGCTTGCCATTTAGCTTTGTGAAAACCAAATCAGTAGGCTTAGCGTCAACAGGTTTAATTCGCATCAGCAAATCATTCAGTTTGGGGTAGATTTTAAACAGTCGAGTTTCGCCAGTTTTGGTAACTTGAGTGCTTTTATTCCGACCACTGAAGCTTTTGCTGAATCGAATGTAATCTTTGTCACGCCCCAAAAATACATCTTTCCATTCAAGCGCAAACGCTTCACCACTGCGACATCCCGTTAGGAATCGGAATTCGACTAAAGGAGCTAGTTGGCGTGACGAAGCATTTTTATGCCCGTAAAACGCTTTGACAATAATATCTCGCTCCTCTTTGGTAAAGTGTCGCCTGTCTTTTTCTTCTAAATCAGCTTCACTATCAGCTTTGTCCCACCAGCGTAAGTCAATCGTGCCATCGACATTAGCCTGTGGCTTGTACTTATCAGTTTTGTTTTCGACAGTGCCAGTAGTCATCACAAATGGGTTGACAGTGAGCTTGGTTTTGCCTAGTGACTGCAAACGAGCAAAGGCTTCAAAAAGTGAAGCGCAAACCCTCTTTTTGCTACTAATAGCGCACGGGAATTGCAATAGGGTGCTTATGTTAAAATCTGATAACGATAACCCCCACATTGCAACCCACATTCCGCAGATATTCGATCGGATTTAATTTCAAAAGAATTCAGAATTCTCAAAACCTCAAATAATTGCTCTGCAATCATTTGAGGCTTTTT
>NZ_JAEQCI010000055.1:0-44245 GCF_020738565.1 Microcoleus sp. PH2017_12_PCY_D_A
GTCACTTGAATACCCCATTTCTCACCTCAATTTACTCAAATTCACCTACTCTGCCTTGATTCTACGCTATCGCCCAAAGATCTCAAATGGGTTCTATAGATCGGAGCGCTTTCATCGCAACTACGTACCGGCCCAGTTTTTTGTCTCAACCGGCCCCTACAAACCAAAAATTCCCACTTATCGCTGTGCGTGTTCCTCCAGTAAAGCCTTCGCTCTCGGCTTGTAAATCAGATAAAACAGCGCTTCTATGTAGCGGAGCATATCTTCGCGGTTTTCCTTGGACGAGTAGTTCCAGAAACCGTAAGTCCGGGCCAGAGTCAGCAGTTTGGTAGTGTGAATTTTCCAGGTGTACGTGCTGTAAACTCTGTCAATTCCTCGCGTTGAAATTTCATACCAATAGTTGGGATTTTGTTCGCATTTCGATAAAAAATCGAGAATTTTTTGGGCGGTTTCCTCGTGGTTTGTCGGGTTAATATAAAATCCGTTTACCCCATCTTGAATGATTTCCAGCGGGCCGCCAAACTGCGTCCCGAAAGTCGGAATCCCGGTAATCATTGCTTCGAGAATTGTCAAGCCGAAAGCTTCAAATAAGGCTGGCTGTACAAATATACCTTGGCCGTCGGCGATTACCCGGTAGATTTCGCCGGACAGGCTTTTGGACAGCCGCACTCCCAGCCAGCGAATTTTACCGTGCAGGTTGTATTGCTCGATAATTGCGTAGAGCTTTTTAATTTCTTCGGCTTCTTCGTAGTCTTCGGTTTCTTCGACTTTCAGCTTGCCGGCTACTAGAATTAAGTTGCATTTTTCTTGCAATTCCTTGCTTTTTCCAAACAATTCTGCTAAGCCGGTCATGTTTTTAATGCGATCGAGCCTGGCCATGGAAAATAAAGGGCGCTTTTGCGGGTCGTCGAGTGTTCCGAACACTTGTTCGGGGTCTTCTAGGGTAAACAGCAGTTCGTTGAGCCGATCGCGATCGCCCTGCACCCTATCTTCGTTGCGCGTGTAGGGGAAATACACGCTTTCGTTCACTCCCGGCGGCACGACGTTAAATTTAGGGCTGAACAGTTCAATGCCGTTGACGACGTGGTACAAATCCGGCATAGTAAAACAATTGTAAGATTCGTACTGGCCGACACTATCCGGTTTGCCGACAATCTCTTGATAGGTGCTGCTGACAATACAATTAGCCGCATTCATGGCAATGATATCCGCAGTAAATTGCAGGGCAAAATGGTATTTTTCTTCAGATTCTTGCCAGTAGAGATTGCTGAACAAATATTTAGACTTTTCCAGGGCGTGGGCAATATTGCACTGAGTAACTTTGAGTTTGCGAGACAGCAAAAATGCCACTAAATTTCCGTCAGAATAGTTGCCAATTATTAAATCTGGCTTGCCCTGAAACTCAGCCAGCAGTTCTTTTTCCGCATCGATCGCGTAAGTTTCCAAATAAGGCCAAATCTCGAACCGCGAAATCCAATTTTGAGTCAATTTGGGATTGAAATCGCGGAAGGGAACCCGCAAAATCCAAGCATTTTCTGTGCCGTGAACTTTTTCTAAACGTTCGTTGCAGCGCGTGCCGTCGCTGTTTGGAATTAACCTGGTGAGAATAATTACTTTGGGTTTGACGCCTAAACTATCGAGACCGGCAAGATGAATGTCTTCTTGCAGTTGTTTCTCTAAATTCTTGGCTTGATCGAGGACGTAAACTACCTGACCGCCCGTATCCGGCCGCCCCAAAACTCCTTCTTGGCCGAACCAGCCGTGAGGAGAAACTAGGACGATTTTGAAAATCATCGGAATCCGAGAAATAAATGCTTCTAGGGTTTGGGGATCGGGGGAATCAATTAATTCGTCTAGAATTCCTAGAGTTTCCTGCACGCGGGCTGCGGTATTTCCCCAACCTGCGTCCAAACCCATCATTTGCAGGACAAATCTAAATCTCTCGTAGGGTTCATCTTCAGCAAGTTCGCTGACAAAGGTGAGGGCTTTTTTGACTTGTTCTGAAAGTTGTTCTTGAGATTTTATGCGATCGTTAATTAGTAATTGTACGCCGTTGTAGCGGTGAATCCGCAAGAAATTAAATAGAGTTTCCTGCCACTGTTTGGAGTCTTGAAACAGTTTGCTGGACAGGTAGCGGTTGAGGAATTGCACTCCTTTGCCGATGTTTTTGGGGTCGCGAATGGAGGGGGAATAGTCGTAAAACGGGCCGAAATCTAGTTCGAGGATGTCGCCTTCTTGGGGGTGAAAGTGGTTGACGTAGCGATCGCGCACGTCGAGCAATTCTTGCACTGTCATCCGCTCCAGTGTCAAGTCATCTCCAACTCGCACTATTTCCATTGTAGCAATTTTGGGCCGCAGCAGGACGCAAAGGCTGCCTGGTTCGAGAATAATTTCCTGAACGTAGTAAATCAGTTTGCTCAAATGAGAGGATTGATGAAACTGTTGGGACTTTTCGTATTTGGTGCAGTAGGCGGCAAAAGCGCTAACTATATCGTTTCGCAGTAAATATTTGTTTCCCAAAGCCCGCAAATCGCTGACAAATTGTCGCAAGTCGGTTTTTTCGTCGCTGCTAATAACAGCCTCAAAGAGTTCAGACATAGATACTCCCTTATTTGAGATTTTTGATTTTCGCTGTGAAAAAGGGCGATACTGTATTAGTACCACCCTTTTTTTAGGCGCCTACTTTTTTTAATCTCATTTTAAAGTCTGCAATAGGAAATTGCTCTCCCTCAAATGACATAAAATTCGCCGTATTTGTGGCGAATGTAGCGCACAAACGGATCGATAGTTAAAGGTGAACCGGTGACGCGATCGATCGATTCGACGGCAGTGTATTTGCGGCCGTGGTCGTAGATGTTTTGTTTGAGCCAGTCGTGGAGTACGCTAAAGTTTCCCTGTTCTATTTGTGCGGGAATTTCGGGATGGTTTTTGAGTGCGGTTTCGTAGAATTGAGCGCTCATTAAGTTGCCGAGGGTGTAACCTTGAAACATTCCGCCGATCGTCCCAACGTACCAGTGAACATCCTGCATCGCACCGTCGCTGTCAGTAGCGGGGACAACGCCGAGGTCTGTTTTATAGCGATCGTTCCAGGCTTCGGGGAGGTCTCGCACTGCTAATTTGCCTTCTACCATTGCCAATTCTAGGTCAAAGCGGATGGCGACGTGGAGGTTGTAAGTTACTTCGTCAGCATCGGTGCGGACGAGCGATCGCGAGACCTTGTTAATGGCGCGGTAAAATGCGTCTGCGGATACTGCGCCCAACTGCTGCGGAAATAGGCTTTGCAATTGCGGGTAAAAATACTGCCAAAAACCGCGGCTGCGCCCCACTAGATTTTCCCAAAGCCGCGACTGGCTTTCGTGCACGCCGGAGGAAATGCCACCAGCGAGTAGCGTACCTTCAAATTCCGGGGAATTGCCGAGTTCGTAGAGGCCGTGTCCGGCTTCGTGGATGCTGCTGAAGAGTGCTTGATCGAGGTGATCTTCGTAGACGCGGGTGGTGATTCGCACGTCGTCTATCGAGAAGTTCGTCATGAAGGGGTGCAGGGTGGTGTCTTGGCGTCCCCGTTGGAAGTCATAGCCCATGCGTTCTACGACTGTGCGGGTGAATTCTAGCTGTTGAGCTTGTGGGAAGTGTTGGTGCAAGCAGGAGTCGTCGGCGGGAGGCTGTGAGGTGATGGCTTCGACTATTGGCACTAATTCTTGACGCAGTTGGGCGAACAGCGGGCGCAGCAGGGATACTTTCATGCCGTAGTCGCTGCGATCGATCAAAGGATCGGCAATGTGTTCGTATCCGGGGAAAAAGTCGGCGTACTGCCTGCTTAATTCTAGGGTTTTTTCGAGATAGGGTTCGACGGCTGCGAAGTTGTTGGCTGCTTTGGCCCTGGCCCAAGCTTCGTAGCAGTCGGCTTGGTGGCGGCAGAGTGCGGACATGAAGGTGGCGGGGACTCTGGCGGCGCGATCGTAATCTCTGCGTGCGATCCGGATCAGGCTAGCTGGGGTGGAATCGTAGGGGAGGGTTTGTTCGTAGAAACGCAAGTCTTCTAGGAGTTCGCCAATTTTGGGATCGGTAAATTTTTCGTGGGATATTTGTTTGAGTGTGGCCAACTGACGGCCTCTAGCAGTTGCACCTTTGACGGGCATATAAGTCGCCTGATCCCAATGCAGCAGCGATGAGGCTGATTCAATGTCGGTAACTTCGCCCAGATGCGCTGCGAGTTGAGCGAATTTTGCTTGAGTTTTGTCTAGGGTTTGCATGATTGGGAGTTGTGGTGCTGTTTTGCCTACAAAGGTTGCAGTGCGGCATCGGTATCCATCAATCATTGCTACCCTGAAATCAAGCTAAAAACCGCACTTCTTCCCGTATTGTACGCAATTTAGAGTCATTCTGGCACAGTTTCCGGTATTTTTCCGGATTTAGCTCGATCGCCTTTGATAAGTTTTGGATCGCTTTCTGAATGCTGGTTGCTACAGCTTTGGGGCTGTTTTTGCGATCGCCTGCTGCTTTTTCTAGGGCGTAGACGCAAGCTTTTTGATAGTAAAGATTTGGATCGTCGGGTGTGATGGCGATAATGCGATCGTAGGAAGCGATCGCTTCGGTAAAGCGATCGATTTTTTTGAGGGCGACAGCGCGGTTGTACCAGGCTTCGATGTTGTTGGGCTGCAACTCTAAGGTTTTGTCCCAGGAAGCGATTGCTTCTTTAAAGCGTTTTAAGTTTACTAAAGCTAAGCCGCGGTTGTACCAGGTTTCGCTGTCATCTGGCTTGAGTTCGATCGCTTTGTCCCAGGACGCGATCGCGTTTTTAAATTGTCCCATTTGGGCGATCGCCGTGCCGCGTTTGTTCCAAACTTCGGGGGAATTCGGGCGCAATTGCAGGGTTTTGTCGTAGGAAGCAACCGCTTCGGCGTAGAGTTTTTCCTCCGCTAGGGCCAAGCCGCGGTTGTACCAAGCTTGGTGCAAGTCTGGTTTTAGTTCGATCGCTTTGTCGTAGGATGCGATCGCGTCCGATATTTGCCCCGACTGTTTCAGCGCAAATGCCTTGTTGTACCAAGCTTCCGAGTAGTCTGCTTTGATGGCGATCGCCTTGTCGTAGGATGCGAGGGCTTCTGAGAATTTTTCCAAGTTGACGAGGGTGTTGCCGCGGTTCGTCCAAGCTTCGTGATAGTCTGGCTTGAGTTCGATCGCCTGTTCGTAGGAAGCGATCGCTTCTGAGAGTCTGTTGAGCTTCCGCAAAACATTCGCGCGATTGTACCACGCTTCTGTATTTTTTGGTTGAATTTTTAAAGATTTGTTGTACGCCGAGATTGCCTCCGGTAGCTGTCCCAACTTTCTGAAGGCTACGCCTTTGTTGTACCAAGCTTCGTGAAATTTTGGTTCGAGTTCGATCGCCTTTGACCAAGATTCGATCGCTGCGGACAAGCGTCCCATTGATTCTAGGGCGTTACCGCGATCGTACAGCGTTTGAGCGTTTTGAGCGTTGGCTGATATGGATTGTTCCCCAGAGTCGATCGCTTTTTCTCTGTTAGCTAATTTTTGCAAGGGTTTTCACCTCATTATGTAAAATTGTCGTTTTTTCTTTTATATGCGATGTTTTTCGCCATCTGCCATCTAATGGTGGCGATTGTACCTTGTTTTGTTATTGTTGACAATTTTATCTAAACTGGGGAACTTTTTCAATTTTTTCTCGTTGAATTCTAAGTGATTTTGTCGGCGGTGTTGATTTGAATGTATGTATTTTTACTAAGCTTTTTCTGGAATTGCGTAGAAGAGAGCAAAGGGCGATCGGGCTGAGGTGTAAAAAATATCACCCCAGACAGATAAACTTTCAGTCTATCTATTTATTCTTGAATCAAGGATTGAAACTGAGGGTGCGATCGCACTCTGTCAAAATCCGAGTCATTTTTTGCCATTTCTCGGTATTTGTCAGGATTTAGATTAATCGCGCGCTGCAAGTTTTGAATAGATAAGTCAGCTTGACCGTGTAACGCATAGCAGCAAGCTTTATTATAAAATGCCGATGTGTCATCTGGTTTGATTTCTAAGGCTTTGTCGAAGGAGGCGATCGCATCTTCAAGCCTGCCTAAATTACCCAGTGCAATGCCCCGATTGTTCCAGGCTTCGTCTTTATCTGGTTTGATTTCTAAGGCTTTGTCGTAGGAGGCGATCGCATCTTCAAGCCTGCCTAAATTACCCAGTGCAATGCCCCGATTGTACCAGGCTTCGTCTTTATCTGGTTTGATTTCTAAGGCTTTGTCGTAGGAGGCGATCGCATCTTCAAGCAAGCCTAAATTACCCAGTGCAATGCCCCGATTGTACCAGGCTTCGTGTTTATCTGGTTTGATTTCTAAGGCTTTGTCGTAGGAGGCGATCGCTTCAGACAACCTGCCTAAATTACCCAGTGCAATGCCCCGATTGTACCAGGCTTCGTGTAAATCTGGTTTGATTTCTAAGGCTTTGTCGTAGGAGGCGATCGCATCTTCAAGCCTGCCTAAATTACCCAGTGCATTGCCCCGATTGTTCCAGGCTTCGTGTTTATCTGGTTTGATTTCTAAGGCTTTGTCGTAGGAGGCGATCGCCTTTGCATATTGTTCGGCAAAGTCATACAATAAACCTTGTTCATAAAACAACTCAGCTTTTTGTTCTGGTGTTTGCCCATCCTCATCAATTAAACCTTGAATCCTCACCAATTCCCGTTTCCGCGCTTCGGGAGTCAAAGCTAGATATTGTTCTAACTTCCATCTTTCCGAACAAGCCAGCATTGATTCGGCTTGCAAGCTTTCCTTATCCATTGACAACTTAAATAAACTCGATCGCCAATCAAAAAAGTCCGGCGCGCGATGAATAAAATATTCAATACCGAACTTAGGCAAAAGAAAAACAAAACAAATTTTAAAATTATCTAGAAAACGCTCTCGCTGCTGGTTAATATTCATTAAAACAGGTGGCACTCCCCGCCAACTGTAAGAATAAATATCCTTGCTTTCCCATCCGATCGCCCTTTTTTCTCGTTCGTATTCATCAAACGAATATTCTAAGCCTGTCACAAACAAAATATTAATTTCATCTCGTTTTGGTAACTCTTCAATTAAATTATAAAAATTATAAACCGACTCATCCAGCGGCAACACCTCAACCTTTTTCCGAGGGAAATCTGCTTGAACTTTCGCAATCAATCGTTTCCCCTCCGACGGCACACACTCCACAAACAACAACCGGAAACCATTTGTCCGTCTGAGAGTGCGTACCAGAGATTCATATTCTTCCTCCGGTGTTGCTGGTGGCAAATCTTCGTCCCAATCAATGATTTCCGATGTCATGGCTCAAGTTGTGCAACTGCTTCCTTAAATTCCAGAATGCCTTTAATTAGCGGGTGAACGTTATACCAATTCTGCATTTCTTCTTCTTCATCATAGTATCGATATTCCAAAATACAGCGGTTAAATAGCAAATCGCGGTGCTGTTTGTCATTAAGTATCCGGTGAGAGACAGATACTTTCGCTAAAATTGACCATTCTTCTTTATTAACGGTTCTTCTATAAATATTCCGCAAGTTCGTAATTGCCCTTTGCACCGCTTTTGCAGTAATTGGCAAATCTTGGGTACGATTTATAGCTTCTTGCAACATCGACAGCAAATTCCTGACGTGTCCCCCACTCATCAAACACAGCTTTTCTAGTGTTTCTCTGTTTTCAAACCATTGTGTTTCTAATTCTAGAGATAAACTGGGTTCGACTTGTTTCACCCGTTTCTCAATCACCTGTTTCATTTTAGCAAGTCCCGCTTGATTAACTTCACCGCTGGGATTGTTTACCATAATCATCGGTAGAACTTGCGGAGCGTTATTATAGTTATTGCTCAGATCGGCCGCGCGATTGGAATGCACCATCGAAATTGGTACTGTATAAACGATATGACAATCTAAAGCTTTGAGTTGTTCGCTGCGGTCTAAAAAAATTTCGTCGAGATTGCTGCGTTCTCCTCCGTCTTTAGAAAACTGCACGATCTTATCTAAATTATCGGCAATTATTGCCAATTGCGAATATTTATCGGGCAACTTTTTTTTAGCATCTCGAATAAACTGATTCAGCGCCTCAATCAGACTGGTAGTGTGAGGATTAACTTTTTCTCTAATTTTTTGGCGCAGACTAGGTTCGGTTCTCACATTCGCCGTCAGTTTGGCAAACTGAGCAATTTGCATTTCTAAGCTCAATGTTTCAAAAGATACTTCTGTCAAGGCTAAATCTTTTAAATCGTTCCAGCGGTTTTTCATCCAATCGAGTAAAGGTTTTGAGTCCGCATCTTTAATTGCTTCTAATAAATGTCTGGTACAAGCCAGCAAAATATCTGTATATTCCGTATCTTCGGTATTGATATCTTGTTCCTCAGCCGCGAAATAAACTACAAAATAACCTTGTTCTTTCAAATACTGTTCTAGTCGCCGCAATTCGGTTGATTTTCCTGCACCAAAATGTCCGGCATACAACTGACAAGTCATCTCTTGGGAACGCTGAATATTTAGGCCCAGGTCTACGGTAATATTGTCATCTCCTCGCACTTCCCGACAGTCAACATATCGCGGGTCGCCTGCGGGTAAAGGATTGTAGGGGTTGGAAAGATTGAATAGATTTGTTAGTAATTCTTCAGAATTTTTAGTCATAATTTTATATTGTTTATACTTGATTTGTCGTTGGTGCGGGCGGGTTTTATCTTATTGTCGGTTTTAGGCAATTCTTGTTTGTAAAACCCGCCCTTACAGGATTTATGAGACTTGATACTTTTTCAGAATTGCGACTTTTTCGGGGTAGATGTCGATCGCCATTTTGTCATCATATCTCGTCGCGAGCGATCGCCGCACCTCGCCCAAAAACAGCGGCTGAGACAGACCAGGCTCAGGATGTACCACCGTCCGAACGCGGATTGTCATGTAATCTCTTCCGCTTCCCGATCGCCCTGGAGAGTACAAATCCGCAGCCACTTGCTGCATCGTTGCTTCTAACTCCGACTCAGTAATCGAAGGTGGCACGGTAACTACTGTTTGAGCGCCGCCAGTATCGTAAACCAAAGAATAGCGCACTGCACCGGGAATTTCGGTGCGAGTAAACAGTCCTAAACCGAGACCGAATATACTCGCAGCAATTACTACCATAAAACTGCTCACTCCTACCAATCGAAAGCGAAAACCCCATTTGAAGATAAATGCTACGATCGTTAAAACAAACAAGGCTGCTGATAGAATTCCCGCCCATTGGGCGTACATTAAAAGGTTAGAATTTACGTTCATTTGATAATTTGTTGACTGTTGACTGTTGACTGTTAACTGTTGGCTGTTGATATTAGTTACCAATGCCCAATGCCCAATGCCCAATGCCCAATGCCCCATTCTATTCGGACTAATTAAGCCTTTCTGCTCACAAGCAGATAAGTCATCATATCGCCTTTGCCTTTCACCGAAATCACGCCGCGCTCTTCAAAAACATATTTATTCCGCAGGCGCTCGTAGGTAGCAACTGTCACCTGAATGCCGCCGGGGACGCCTTGAGATTCCATCCGGGAAGCTGTATTTACTGTGTCTCCCCACAAATCGTAAGTAAATTTTTTAGTGCCTATGACACCGGCTTCTACCGGGCCCGTGTGGATGCCGATGCGGATGTTGAGCGGCTGTCCTCCCTTGGTGCGGATTTGAGCCATTGCTGCTAGAATGTCGATCGCCATTTCAGCAATACTTTCGGCGTGGTTGTCGCTGGGCTTTGGCAAACCGCCAACCACCATATAAGCATCGCCGATCGTCTTAATTTTCTCAAGTCCGTAGCGCTCGGCCAATTCGTCAAAAGCCGAAAAAATCTCGTTGAGCAATTCCACCAACTCCGCGGGCGACAAATGAGCCGAAAGCTTCGTAAAACCGACCAAATCGGCAAACATGACAGTAACTTCCGCGAAACTGTCGGCGATCGTATTTTCTCCTTCTTTGAGGCGCTGCGCGATCGGGCCCGGCAAAATATTCAGCAGCAAACGCTCGGACTTTTCCTTTTCCTCGGCCAACTCCCGCAGATAAGTTTGTTCCTTATCCCGCAGCCGCTTCTTTTCCAGACAGGCACTAATCCGAGCCTTGAGCAATACGGGATTGAACGGTTTAGAAAGATAATCCTCCGCCCCTAATTCAATACAGCGGACAATACTGTCGATATCGTCCACCGCCGAAATCATAATCACTGGGATGTGGCGCAACTGCTCGTCTGCTTTCAGATGTTCCAGAACTTGATAGCCGTTCATTTGCGGCATCATAATGTCCAGGAGTACCAAATCAAAAGGCTCACTACGCATCAGTGCCATAGCTTGGAGACCATCTTCAGCAACAGTCACCGCGTGGCCTTGACGCTGAAGTCGGCGGGCCAGCAAATCGCGGTTTACCTCATTATCGTCAACAACCAGGACGTTGCCCTCGTCAGTTTTCATTGCACGGCCTCTTTCAGAAGCAATTCAATCTTACCCAGAAGTCGGGGAAATTCCACAGGTTTGGTGTCGTAATCGTCGCAGCCTGCCGCCAAACACTTTTCGCGATCGCCCGCCATAGCATTAGCCGTCAGCGCAATCACCGGAATCATTTTAGTGTCGGGATCCGCTTTAATTTGCTGGGTTGCTCGCCATCCGTCGAGCACCGGCAGGCTCATGTCCATCAAAATCAAATCCGGTACTTTTGTCTTCGCCATTGATACCCCCTCAGCGCCATCAACAGCAATCAACACCTCGTGTCCTTTGCGGGCGAGGCGCCTCGAAAGCATATCCCTGTTCATTTCGTTATCTTCTACCAACAGGATTTTAGCCATTGGTTGCCTGCTTCATAAAACTTACCTAAACCTATCTAAAGCCATCTTTAGATACAATTACGAGTTTACTTCCTACGCTGTTGGGTAGTCGGCTATCCCAAGATAAGTAGGCTATCCCCCTCAAGCCGAGGGTTCCCAATTTAAAATGTTAATGCTGGCGTTCCAATCGCGATCCAAATATCTGCCACAAACAGGACAGTCAAAAGTCCGTATGCTTAGTGGCATATCTTTTTTTGTGCCGCAATTTGAGCAAGTTTTGGTACTAGGAAACCACTGGTCTACCAATACCAAGTTAGCTCCATACATTTGACATTTATAGTCGAGTTGACGTTTAAACTCATAAAAACCAAGGTCAGATATTGCTCCCGCTAACTTGTGATTTGCCATCATTCCTTTGACGTTCAAATTTTCAATCTTAATTAACTTAAAAGTTTTAGCTAAATAAGTTGTTAACTTGTGAAGGAAATCTAGGCGAATACGAGCTATCTTTGCATGAATCTGGCTAATCTTATTGTAAGTTTTACGCTTATTTCGAGAGCCTTTTACCTGCTTTGATGCTTGGCGCTGTAAAGTAGCAAGCTTGGTTTTCGCACGGGCTATTAACGGCTTCGGTGCATCAAAAAACTGCCCTTTTGAGAGAGTGGCAAATGACTTGATACCAACATCGATTCCCACAGAACTTTCAGACTGCTGAACCGGGAGACGCTCTGCATCAACGCAGATAGAAACAAACCAGCGATTCCCTTCTTTTGAAATCGTAAAAGTTTGAGAAATAAAACTACAATCTAGGGCTTCGTAAAGCCGAAAAGTTCCCAGAGTAGGAATCTTAATAGTGTTGCCAGCGTTTAACAAAACTTTGCCGTTAGATGAATCAACCGTAAAAGATTGACCGTCTCGACGACTGGCGAATTTTGGATGACCTGAAGAACCAGAACGATATCGGCTAAAAGCATCTTTCAAGTCAATCAAAGCGTTTTGGTAAACTCGGCTAGACAATTGGTTCATCCAAGCGAATTCAGGCTGCTTTTTGACGTAATTAGTGAGAACTTTTTTAATTTCGTTAATCACCTTTGAGTCTGTAAGTTTCCCCTCACTGTACATTTGAGTCCGCAAACTTAACCCCATGTTAAATACCACGCGCCGAAATCCTGCGTGTTTCGCCATCAAGGTCGCTTCCCTATTATTCAATTTGAGCGCTCGTTTGACGGCAAACATGGTTAAACCTCGTCTCGGTAATTAACTGTGGATAAGTTTAGCAAACTATTTGGTACTTAAGTCCGACTCAAAGTCTACTGAGGCTTTAATGTCTTAAGAATCCCGATCGGTGTTACGGCGGGGACTCTCAAGTCATAGCCTCTTTCAGAAGCAATTCAATTTTACCCAGAAGTCGGGGAAACTCCACGGGTTTGGTGTCGTAGTCGTCGCAGCCGGCTGCGATACACTTTTCACGATCGCCCGCCATGGCGTGAGCCGTCAGCGCAATCACCGGGATCGTTTGAGTTTGAGGAGCCGCCTTAATTTGCTGCGTGGCTTGCCAGCCGTCGAGCACTGGTAGACTCATATCCATCAGAATTAAATCCGGTACTTTGTCGAGGGCCATCGACACTCCCTCAGCACCGTCCACAGCAATAAAGACCTCGTGTCCCTTGCGGGCCAGACGCCTCGAAAGCATATCCCTGTTCATTTCGTTATCTTCGACCAACAGGATTTTAGCCATTGGTGTTCTCCTTGCCTTTCGAGTCATTCCTGCGATCGAGCCTGTCATTCACTATAGAACGAACATCGCGCAGCAAAGTATCGCAACTGTAGACTCCTTTTTGTAACACCCGATCGACATAGCCGTTGAGTTGCTGACTTTCTGCGGGAGTCAGGTCTTTGGCGGTAATTACGACGATCGGTATAGGATCTTCAGAATGCGACTTGCGAAGTTCGGCGATCAACTCAAAACCATCCATTTCTGGCAGCATCAAATCCAGCAAGATCAATTGCGGGCGAGCAACTTCTAGCTGTTCGAGAGCAGTGCGTCCGCTGTCAGCTTCCGCCACAGCCCAGCCTTTTTTTTCTAATATCCGCCGCAGTATTTTGCGGGTGGCATCGTCATCTTCCACAACTAATATCTGACAGGGCAAACTGTGAGCCGCAACGCCTTCTTGGTCGCGTCGGTACTTGTTCAACAAAGCAACCAGCCGTTTGCCGTCCACTGGTTTGGTGAGGTAGTCCGAAGCGCCCAATGCAAAGCCGAGGCTTTTGTTGCCCACAAAGGATAGCAGGATTACGGGAATTTCGGCAAGGTCAGGATCTGCCTTCAGGGCCGAAAGCACAGCCCAGCCGTCCATTCCGGGCATGATTACGTCCAGGGTAATGGCGTCTGGCCGCAGTTGCTTCGCGAGCATGAGGGCTTCCTCGCCGCTGCCTGCGACTTCTATGTGCAGTCCTTGGCGAGCCAAGGCGCGCTCGATCAAATCCCGCGATATGGGGTCATCGTCAACTACCAGCACCGTACCGACGGCAGGTGCATCCAAAGTCCTAGTGCTGTCGCCGACTTTTTTGTGGATTTGTGGCTGTTTGATGGCGCTGGGCAAGAGTACGGTGAAAGTAGTGCCTGCGCCCAAGGTGCTGCTTGCCTCAATGCTGCCGCCCATCATCTGGCAGAAGCGCTGGCTGATAGCTAGTCCCAAACCGGTGCCGCCGTACTGCTTGGTAGTCGAGGCGTCAGCTTGGGTAAAAGGTTGGAAAACTCGCTGCAATTGCTCTTGTGTCATGCCGATGCCCGTGTCGGTGACGCGAAAACTTAAAAATTCGGAGTTGGAAATTAAAATTTGGGCAGATTCCTCTTGATTTTTCATTCTTAATTGTTCGTTGGTAATTCTTTCAACTCCGATCGCAATTTTCCCGTTTTTGGTGAACTTGGCAGCGTTGCTGAGCAGGTTCAGCAGCACTTGCCGGACTTTGGTCATATCCGCGTGCATGGTATCGAGGTTTTCTGGACAGTAGACTTCTACCGCGTTGCCGTTTTTTTCCACCAGCGGCCTGGCCGTCTCCACAGCGCTTTCAATCAAGGCATGAATGTCGAAGTTTTCTAAGTAGAGATCCATGCGACCTGCTTCAATTTTAGAGATATCTAGGATGTCATCGATCATCGACAGCAGGTGTTTGCCTGCGCCCCGGATTTTTTCGAGATCTGGGAGGAAGGTTTCATCGCCGGAGTCTTCGGCTTCTTCTTGGAGCATTTCGCTGTAGCCGATGATGGCATTCAGGGGCGTCCGCAGTTCGTGGCTCATGTTGGCGAGAAATGTACTTTTTGCCCTGTTGGCGGATTCTGCTGCTTCTAGGGCCGACTGCATGGCGGATTCTGCCAGTTTGCGATGGGTGATGTCGGTGACTGTGCCTTCGCAGTACAAAATGCTGCCGCTTTCGTCCGAGACGCTGCGGGCGTTTTCGGAAATCCAGATCGTGCTGCCGTCTCGGCGGTATATTTGGGATTCAAATTTTGATACTTGGTGGCGCGCGGCTAATTGGGCTAGAAACTCAGCGCGCCGGTTGGAGTCAACGTAAAGTTGGCTGTTGAGGTTTGCGAGTTCGGCGACCATTTGGGCGACTGTTTCGTAGCCGTAAATCGCGGCTAGTGCGGGGTTGGCGGTGAGGTAACGTCCGTCTGGGGTGGTTTGAAATATGCCTTCGACTGCGTTTTCAAAGATGCTGCGGTATTTGGTTTCGGCTGCTTTCAAAGCTGTTTGAGCCCGCTGCCTTTCTAGGGCATGGGCGAGCATTTCTCCTACCATTTTGAGAGGAGTTGATATTTCGGTCGATCGACCCGCAGCAGGTTTGCAACTGTCGCATCCGAGAAATCCTACTAAGTTTTTACTGCAAATTAGGGGAATAATTATTAGCGATCGCAGATTTTTTTGAGGTTTGTTTAATTTGGTTTTTGCCGAATGTGCGATCGCACCTGTGGAGTCCCTTGCTGTTTTCGATGGCGAGTTTGCCAGAAATGTTGCTAAATTTTGGCCTGTCAACCGGGCTATTTCGGCTTGATTTGCGGGCGGGAGTTCGCGGATTTCTCTGATGTGCAGGCCTTCGGCGCGATCGAGCTTTTCTGCAATCCAAGGGATTTGGGCGATGTCTATTTGTTGGTCTGCGCTGTCTTTTATTTGAGCCGGAACATCCTCGGCGCACCATTCGTAGGTTTTGTGAGCGCGAGTTTTGTCTGCCGATAACAAGTATATGTAACTGCGGTCACAGCGGCTGAACTGGGCAATGGCTTCGAGAGTGCGATCGAACCCTTCATCTATGTCCGCTCCGGGCACAGCGATCGCATAGGTTGACAAAGTGGCAATCAACGCCTCAAATTCTACTCGCTCCTGCAAAGATTGTGCTATTTTTTGGCGATCGGTAACGTCTCGAAAGCTCCATGTTCTGCCAACTGTGTTTGCTCCAACTTTTGATGGCAGTGAATTTAATTCGATAACTCTTCCGTCTTTAAATTCTAATAAGTCGCTGATTTTCGCATCTGGTTGGGCCGACACTTTCATCGCGTGTTCGATAAATCTTTGGGGGTCTTTTAATTGTTCCCTAGCGAAGGGGAATTCTGTGGCGATGTTTTTTTCACTATTGCCTGCGGGCGATCGGCTCAACTTTTCTGCTGCGTCAGACAAACCCCATATCTCGACAAATTTCTGATTGTAATTGCATACATTGCCCTTAGTGTCAACCGCGATAATTCCCGCATCTGTAGCGTCTAGAACGGCTTGCAGCATCGAGATATGCTGGTGTTCTCCCTGCTCAAAAAATACCAAGACTGATATTTCGTCGCCCTCAATTACAGGATTGAAAAAATAGGAAACTAATAAAATTTTGCCGTCGCGACATAGAAACTCGTCGTCCCAATTGCTGCAAGGTTGACGGTTGGCGATCGCCTCTTGTAAAGATAGTGTAGGTGCGATCGCCCCATCTTGATTTTTGCTGTTTTTTTGTTTCCGAGCCTTCAAAACTGGGGATTTCTTGCCTTGCGAATGCTGGGGATCAATGCGCTTTAGCAGCGAAATGCCTGCAAGTTCCGACTCTCGCCACCCCAGCAAGCGTTCGGCTGCTGGATTCACCGAGATGACCAACCCCTTGCCGTCTAGGATACACAATCCCACCCCCAAACTGTTGACTGTCGATCGCAGGCGATGGAATTCTGAAGCTGTTGGAGAGTCTTGAGGTTCGGGGGGCGAGGAGGTAAAATCCTTTAGTGCCGAGGGTTGCGGCCCACTTGGAGCGCCGTCGTAGCTACAACTTACCTGCTCTAAGAATAGCTGCCACTGCTCGGCAGTGGGAGGGGGAGACTCGCCGGCTAAACCGAGCTGTTCGAGTTGGCGCTGGAGGTAGGGATGCATAATTTCGGGCGCTTTGTAGGCAACTTTTGACAGTATATCTTTTTAATTAATAGTATATATAGCTGGTAAAAGTATAGTCATTTATAGGCATGGGAGGCTTCAAGTCCCTCCCCCTTCACTTTCACTTTGAGCGGATTAACCCGCCTCGGCTGAGCTACGCAGCTCCCTATCCCATTGCCGAAGGCATTTGGGATTGCTTTTCTGAGGATGTTGTACGAAGCGTTGATATCAGAATTAATTAACTGACCAGTCGATGTTTTGTACAAACCTCGCTTAATACGCTTACCAGTAAACATTGGCTCTTTTTCTGTTTTCCCATAGACAGGGATTGGGTCTAGACCCACGAAGTTAGCCCGCGATGTGTAGGATTCTTCCTGCACTATTACTGTGATTCCCACCAACCGAGCTTTGTACTCCAACATTTCAATTAATCGAGAGTGAGGAATACTAACAAAGTTTTGGTTGGTTTGCTTCCCTAGATCAATTTCAGTTTTCCACTGTGCATTCTTGCCAATTACTAGCGTCCCAATTTGTTTGGTATTTAAAATCGCAACAATCAGGCGACTAGCATGATGCAAGTAATTATCAACTTTTTGGTTGCGACAACGAGTTAAGCGCTGAATCCTGGGTGAGGTTTGACGATTCCCTTTGAACTGGGATTGTAATCGGGATTTGCGTTTGTTATAGAACTGGTTAATCGATTTTAATGGTCGCCCGTTAATCAACAAAGGGATAAATCCCGGCTGATTTGAAGTTAACGCCACTAAATTATCCAGTCCCAAATCAATACTAGCTACAGAGTTGGCATTGCCAAGGGTGGACTCCGGTTCACTTCGACTACACTCAGTACAAGCATCATAAATCACCTCAATTACATAGGAATCACATTTCGGAACCACTCTAACTTGACAAATCTGGTTGGGATTGACTTGGGTTTTAATTGAAAGTTCAGTGCCGGAAAGTTTAATGATTCCTTTTTTCAACTGTTTGCTGCTAATTGCTTGAATCGTGTAGACGAGAAGATTTCGCCCTTTAGTCTTATCTTTGTACTTTGGCAACTTTGGGCTACCCGTGAATTTTGAAGAGTCAGCTTTGTAAGCTTTAACGGCTTCAAAAAACGATTTCCAATTCTTGTCTAGCACCATCAAGATTTGCTGACTTACTTTAGCTGGCATTGCCTTATATGCTTCGTGAGACTTCATCAATCGGTTCATTTCGTTGTAATTGACATAGCCCCACCCATAAATAAAACTCTGACGAATGACGTAATTGGCGGCATTGTAGAGGTTTTTGGACTTGAAAGCTAGTTCGTCTATTTGGGCGAAACGGTGTTCCGTTGATTTAATGATGTGCCTCTCTGTTAGTTGCATTTGAGACTTGCGTTTTTTGGGCTATGCGTATTCCTTGTTCAACACTCACAACAATATAATACCATTATTGTTTATAATTGCTTATAAACTCAATGAAGTTTTACAATACCCAGGTAGACAGTTCGTGAAAAGGTACGCGCTCAAACTCTATCACAAATTTTATCGAGAAGGCTATCTGGAGCATCTCTAAGCTGTTGCGGCATTTAAACTGTATGTCAAGAAATAATCCAAGTCTTGTGGGACGTGGCTCTGAGCAGCGTCCCGAATATGCAATGTTTATTTGCACGACAGCTTATCATCCAAAATTTTTTAAACTGCGCTAATTATATTTAGTATAAAAAAAATTAGATTGTCAACAAACTCATGCTCTAAATATCGGCCCCCTACTTAAAAAGTGTATCATATTATCACCGTGAACTAACGCTGAAAAACTCGGTTTCTGCCAAAACTAGGTTTTTTGAGCCACCAAAAACTGATACAGTCCGAGGTACTGCTTGATTGTTACAGATCGCGCTGAGCGCGATCGTACTTATTTAATACCATTTTTATAAAGATCAGATAGAGATAAAGGAGGACAAGACGTTGTAATTCTCTCGTTTCCCTAGTTTGCGAAAGTCTGTCATAACTTTAAAAAAATGGTATAACTTAGGATCGCGAATTAAATAATTTACACATATTTGTGAGATGGGCGGGACGCCCGTCCCACAAGAACAATAAAAATTGTAAGTTATTTAATAATCATTATTTATTTAAACGAATTGATTTGTCTCGCGACGATAACTAAAGCCTTTTGAATTCTGAATTCTCCTTAATAAAATTGGCAGCAGCCAACAACAACTAGCAAAATTTCTTATTTATCATACTTTTCTAGGAACAACAAAATTTAGTTGATAATAGCTGGCAGTCGAATTGTAAAAGTAGAACCTTTCTCCAATTCGCTGGAAGCGGTAATATCTCCGCCCATCATTTCGCAGAATTTCTTGGTAATTGTCAGCCCCAAACCAGTGCCACCGAACTTCTTAGTAGTTGAGGAATCGGCTTGGGTGAAAGGCTCGAAGATTCTGGCTAACTGTTCGGAACTCATACCGATGCCGGTATCTTTGACTGTAAAAACAATCCAATCTTGTGGAGAAGACAAGGAAGACGAGCTATTGTCTGATAGACCAACTCCTTTATAGGCTCCAAGTTTTTTGCGTCTCTGGGAAGCCTCGGCGGGGGTTTCGGGGCAGCGGGTTACGCTGAAACTAATCGCGCCCGAGGAAGTAAACTTCGAGGCATTGCTGAGGAGGTTGAGCAGGGACTGGCGGAGTTTAGTTAAGTCGCTCTGCATCGAGCCAATATCCTCAGGGCATTGTATTTCTAAGATATTGCTATTTTTGTCGGCCATGGGCGCGATCGTGCCGACTACTTGTTCGACCAGATTTAAGATGGTGAAGGTTTCGATGTGCAGCTCGATGTGACCTGCTTCAATTTTAGTGATATCGAGAATATCTTTAATCAGCCCTAGCAAGTGGTGGCCGGCGGTGTTAATTTTTTGGAGGTCGTCAATGAACTCTTCGGCACCTAAATCTCGGGCGTCTTCTTGCAGGAGCTCGCTGTAGCCGATGATGGCATTGAGGGGGGTTCTGAGTTCGTGACTCATGTTGGCGAGAAAGATGGTTTTAGATCGATTTGCAGCTTCGGCTGCTAGTGCGGCGCGGCGGAATTCTTCGGAACGCAACCGTTCGGTGATGTCGCTGGTCATGATTAAAACGCACTGAGTGCTGCCGAGGTCGATGAGTTCTCCTGACAGCAGCCAGTCGCGCACTTCGCCGGCTTTGGTGCGAATTTTGATTTCGGCGTTGCCGATCGAATTTTCTTCCTGCAACACCTTGGCTAGCCGCCGCGCGTCTTCTGAATTGACCCACATTCCTAAATCGGTGGGGGTGCGGCCGATACATTCCTCCCGCAACCAGCCTAAGGATCGCAAAAAGCTGTCGTTGGCATCGAGGAAGCGGGCGTCTGTGAGAGTGCAGATGCCGATCCCAACAGGAGAAGCGTGAAAAGCCTTGGAAAATCTTTCTTCTGAAGAATGCAGGGCGGCTTCGGCCCGCTTTCTATCTGTGATGTCTTGGACGGTGCTGGTGATGTAGAGGGAGTTGATGGCGGCTTGTTCGCAGACTGTGCGGCTGCTGCCGTCGGGGAGTAGCAGCCTGTAGTCGATGCTGTAAGGCTGTTGCTGAAATAAAGCTGCTTCGATCGAGCTTTTGACCAATTCTCTATCTTCGGGATGCACGTATTGCAAGAAAGCTTCGAGGCTGGGATCGAAAGTTCTCGGGCGTTCTCCCAGGATGCGATAAATTTCTTCTGACCAACGCAATTGCTGCGTGTTGCGATCTAAGTCCCAGTTACCTAGCTGGGCGATGCGCTGGGCGTTGGCGAGGCTGGCTTCGCTGGCGCGCAGGGAGGCTTCTGCTTGGTGGCGTTCGGCGACGGTGGCGGCTAAAACTAAGCCGGTAACGGCGATGACGGCGATGAAGGCTTGCAGGGATAACAGTGCTTGGGGGATGCTGCTGGCGTGTTTGAGAAAGGGGCCGCTGCCCCGGGCGATGCCCCAGATGGCAAAGCCGCAGAGGATGAAGTTGGCGATGGCCGTGTAGCGCTGGCCGAATCGAAAGGCTGCCCAAACTACTAGGGGAAATGGTAAGTATTCTAGGGGATAGCGAGCGTAGGCGGCCCGGGTGCGGGAACAGAAGACTAGCCAGCCGATTGCTAGCAGCAGCAGCAGCCAAATCACTCGTTCAGCTATCTGTTTGCGAGGGGTGGAGATTTTGGGCAATTTGTGCCACGTCAGCAGCAGCGGGGCGACGAGCAAAATTCCCATGGCGTCTCCCACCCACCAAGTCCCCCAAATCGTGCCAAAATTGCTCCAGCTAGATAAACCGCTCAGGCACACGATGATGCTGCCGGTGGTGGAGTTGATGAGGGTAGATCCTAGGGCTGCTAGTCCGACTATTCCTAAAACGTCTTTGAGCCGATCGAGTCCGGCGCTAAAGTTAATGCGCTGTAGCAGATAAGTTCCCGTCCACGCTTGCAGGGTTCTGGCGCCCGCTGAGATCAAAGCAGTGCCGATGTTGGCCCCCGGTGCGCTCATGAGGAACAGGAAGGCGCCGATCGCAATTCCGGGCCACAGTTGCCGCCCAAACAGCAGCAGAGCGACTTGGGCAATTCCTGCTGCTGGCCACATGGGGTAGATTTCTGAGCTCAGGGTGAGGGTGGCAATGGCGAATTGCGATGCCAAATAGTAGATCGCGGCGATCGCCCCTACTGCGAAGAAGTACCGCCAGGAATGTCCTTTGATTGCGTTAAGGAACTTTTTCTGCATTGTCGTTTGGGGAAAAGGTGGATGCTGGTTTTGGTTTCTGTAGGTAGCACGGGACAGGCACGGGGTAGGAAAAATCTGTCTGTTAGGCGATCGTAGGTCATGGGTGGTAGGTAGGGAATAACCTGTTAAGATAATTTTTTGTGACGCCGTTGAGGGTTCGGTTTTTTTTGCTGTGCGACGGATAGCATCTGGGCATAAATTGCGGGAGCATCCCTTGTTTGCCAATATATCTGTGATGGCTAAGCATTCGGTCTGTTAATTGTTGGTTTTTGCTAAAGATTTATTACCGAGCGACTGCGGGTGTCTTTTCGTGTCGGGCGATCGCAACTCTATTCACTCTAACATCAGGCACCATGCTCAATAATATCTAACGAGCCGATAACACCCGCGCAACATCTCAGCTTTCAGGTAAGTGCGGGGCAAAAAACCCGGCTTCTGACTACAATTGCCTGAAAGCTGATTTTCACTGGATTTTCCACCAATTAATCCCGGCTTCGAGTCTGGCGATTGAATGCAGTCTAATAAACAAATACCCCAAAAAAAAATCATTCTGTATTTCATTTTTTTTGCTGAAATAGAGCCATTCTAAATTTTTGTCTAATCGCCATTTGTCTTGCCCATCACCAATCACCAATGACTAATAACTAATGACTAATGACTAATAACCTTCGCTCGAATGGGACAGCAAAACATGACCAATGACCAATGACCAATGACCAATGACCAATGACCAATGACCAATGACCAATGACCAATGACTACCTCACTTGACAGCAATATCTAAGGTTAATGTCAAACGCTCTTGAGCTTCTTTAAGAGCATCTTGGGGGTTGCGCCCGAGAAGAGTTGCTTCTATGGCGCGGCCGAGATTTTCTGACAGGCGAGAGTAACCTGAGATAATTGGGCGCGATCGAGCCGAGTTCATTTGTTCTAAAAATACTCCCAAAACAGGATTTTTTTTCACAAAACTTTGATAAGTTCGGCTCTGTCTCGATTTTAAGTTAATTGGCAAGTAACCTGTGTCCAAGGCCCAGGCAGTTTGGAATTCTTCACCAAGAACGTACTCTAAAAATTCAAGGGCTGCTTTTTCGCGTTCTGGTGAGGTTTTCATTAAAAATAGGTTTTCACCCCCAACAACAGCGGCGGAGCGCTTGAGGGCGGGTATAGGCATCACTGCGTAGTCGATCGCACTTTGCTGCAATTGTGCTAGAGTCCACGGCCCGGTGATTTGCATTGCGACTTTACCCGCGATAAAGTTGTCGAGTTCGTAACCGCGTTCGGGTGCTGACAGTATTGCTGAACCTTCTGTTAACAAGTCCTTCCACAATTCCAAGGCCGCGAGAGAACCCGGATTGTCTATTTGGGGTACAGGAGTTTGAGATGTTTCTCTCAGGAGTTCGCCGCCTGCGCTGAACATGAATGGCAGCCATGTAAATACTGTCCATTCTCCTTTGCCTAGGGGGAGCACTATGCCGTGTCGATCTGTGCGTCCGTCTCCGTTGGTGTCCTGTGCGAGCGATCGGGCTGTTTGCTTTAATTGCGCCCAATTCTGCGGCACTTCTTTGATTCCTGCTGCTGCAAACAAGCTGGGACGGTAAAATATGCCTGTGTTGCTAGTGCCTAGGGGAATTGACCAGATGTGTCCGCCGAGTTCCATTGACTCGAACAATGACGGATCGATTTCGGCTTTGATGGGGGATTTGTCGAGCCAGTTTTCTAAGGGTTGAATTCCTTGCATTTCTGCTAGTTTACCCGCAATTGTGGGATTGTTCCACAGCAAATCTGGCGGTGCGTTTCCTACTATTGATGTGAGGATTTTTGGCAGTTGTTGGTCAGGCTGACCGATGTAAATTTGTTCTACTTGGATGTGGGGATGCGTTTGGTTGAATTTGTCCGTGAGGGTTTTAAATACGTCGCGATTTGGCGGGGGATTGATGCCGTGCCACAGTGTGAGCTTGATTGTCTCGCTATTTTTTGGGGTGTTTTGACAGCCGCTTAATATTAGTAGATTTAAGGCAAGTAAAAGGCAGATTGCTAGTTTTAGTTGCTTTTTAAGGGCTTTGGCTAATTGGGATAAAATCATTTTTTAGTGTTCAGGGAAGATTTTTTTAACCGCAGATGAACGCGGATGGACGCGGATAGTTAGAGGTTGGTGAAACTGGTTGAATCTCAGAAGTCTGGGGGAGGTGTTTTGAAACAAAACCCTGAAAACTCCGCCTCCTAGTGTATCTTGCGGGCACATCCGATCGCAAGAAATTGCTGTCAAGTGCGATCGATATTTTGCCAAGTTAGGCATTTCGACGCGCCCGAATGCGGGAATTCGGTTAATAGGGAGCATCTCAGTTTTGTATTTACAGTGTTCCGCTCAAAAAAGGTTCGTAGTACGTCAGTAGAGTCCGCTCTTTAAAAAATGCTTCTTGCAAAATTGAGATGCTCCCGGTTAATAGCCATTGACTGACTTGTTCGTTATGAATATATTACTCTGGTTGTGGGGTATCTGCCAACAAGCTGCGACTGGCTGGCTGCCCCATATTCAAGGATTTTTTCATGTTTTGGCAGATATGATAAAATCGACATGGTAAGTAAAATTGGTGAATCAGATGACAACTTTTAGTGTAGAGCAATTAGATTTAACTTTGGAAGAATGGATGCAAAATCCTCCTGACGGGACGGAGTGGGCGGACGGTAAAGTTATAGTTAAACATCCTGTAGAATTTGTCAATGGAGAAGTAGTAGGGAAACCGGGAATGACTGCAAAGACTCGTCGCATTCAAGCCAGATTAGTACGGTATTGGGGCATTTACATGGACTCAAGCGCTCAAGGGGGCGAGGTTTATGTGGAAGTTACTTGTCAAACTCGGAAAAAAGGACGGATACCAGATGTATCTTATATTACTCCTGAACTGTTGGCGCAAGTTGGAGAGTTTTCAGTTTTGCCGCAGAGTTTTCCGCTGCTAGCTGAGATTGTTTCGCCTAACGATTTTGCTGATGATGTTTTTGCCAAAGCACAAGAGTATTTAGAGTCTGGTTGTTTGGAAGTTTGGCTGCTATTTCCGAAGAGTAGTTGGGTGTTAGTAATTACTCAAGGTGCGACAGTTTTATTTAAGCCTGGTGAGGTGGCGAAGACTCAGCTTGTGTTGCCGGGTTTTAGCGTGGCGGTGGATGAATTGATGGCATAATTTTATTGTTTTAAAAACAAGTTTAAATCGGGAGCATCTCAGTTTTGCATTTACAGTGTTCCGCTCAAAAAAGGTTCGTAGTCCGGACTTCAGTCCGCTCTTTAAAAAATGCTTATTATAAAAATGAGATACACCCTTTAAATCCCTTGTATAACTAATTAGATTCTCGACATCAAAGCATTGAATTATTGACACAAATAAATATCTATAGCAATTCTCAAAAAGGTGAGGTAGGTAGTTGGGCTTGGGCCCTATACGTTTAGTGGTTATATAAGCTGTCAGCCATACCTCATCTTTCTGAAAACCGCTATATATCTGTCATTGCGAGGAACGAAGCAATCTTAGTCTTGGTGATTGCTTCGGGCCTCGCAATGATACCAAATCCGGGTTTTAAACCCCCTTTATTTCGACCGTCGGCCGAGGACACTTTGTTTGTATAGACGCGGTTTCAACCGCCAAGTCATAAAGGGGCTAGGATACCCAGATTTGGTATGACACGCTTCGTTAACTGAACTTTATAGTTCTATATCTAGCCTGTAAAACAACTTTGCGTAATCCCTGTATGAATTTTAAAATTTCCGCTACGATCAAGACCTAGCTATTATTTTGGTAACTCGCCATGAATAATCATCTTCCCGATGCCGGACAAAATATCCCGCAATTTCAACTCAATGATTTTCTGCAATCTTTAGGCATCGACACGCCACACACCGTTCAACATTCAGATCCGCATTCCGACCTGAGCTTACCACAAAATCATTTACCCGATCGCTCTCAACAGCCTAATTTTGTTCGCACCAACCAACCGGATATTTTACCAGATTTCTCTCAACCTGGATGGGCAGACTATCCCCAACATCAAGACTTCTCTCACCAACACCACGACTTGCATCAAATATCAGCCCTAGATTCACAGCATCTAAATCACCCAGTCAACCAACCAGAAATCATTCCAGATTTCCACCAATCTGGATGGGTTGAGCACCCGCAACATCAAGACTGGCATCAAACATCAGCCCTCGATTCCCATCATCAACAAGCTTGGACAGTCAACTCATCCTATGCCACTGTTCCTGGGGGCGATCGTACCATGAACGACCCCCACATAGATATCCGGGACAACGGCCACATTTATCTGCATCAGCTAAACGGTCACACCGTTGATGTCGGTGATGTTCGAGGCCATGCAATGTATAATTCATCTGGGTGGGAAGTCGGTTACTTCAAAGACAATGGAGAAGTCTATAAATATAATTATCACTCAGCGGATAATTATATCGGTAAAATAGAGAATGGTCACATTTATAATGTAGACCATAAAGAAATAGGACGTGCCGATACAAATTTAGAAGGTGCAGCCCACCTATTATTTGCAGTAGGAGGCGGCGCAAAAACTTAATTGATTAATCATGGCTACACGGGAGATGAGAAACCGGGTTTTTTCCCAAATACTTCGTTATTACAAAAAAACTCCCAAAAAACCCGGTTTCTGTCGGGTAGACGAGAGGCCCAGAAACCGGGTTTTTTCCCAAATACTTAATTCTCACCCAAAAACTCCCAAAAAACCCGGTTTCTGTCGGGTAGACGAGAGGCCCAGAAACCGGGTTTTTTCCCAAATATTTGATTGTCCCCCAAGATTTCCGAAAAACCCGGTTTCTGTCGGGTATTAATACAACAGGGTTAAACCCTTAAACATACACCCTAGGAGCGATTATTTATGACCAAAGCATTACCAGGAAAAAAAGGATTTTGGAGTAACATAGGCGATGCTTGCAAATCCATATTTATGCCAGAAAAATATCGGCAAGACCGCATATTAGAAACTGGCATTGTTACTGCTACAATTAATTCAGAGACTGCCATTGAAAACGCCAACAAACAACGAGAATTACAACAAAAAATTACCATCGTCCAAAACTTGCAACATCAAGCCAGTCTTGATATCACAAAAGAACAAGGCGATTTGAACCGAGGTTTACAAAAATACCTCGCCGAAATGAATATCGCATTTCAAGCCCATGAAGGCACGCTGAATCGCGAATTACAAGACAAATTAGCCCGACTCAATCGAGATTTTCAAGCCAATGAAGGCAAACTCAACCGCGAACACAGCGCCCAAATTGAAGTATTGCGCGCTGAATTGCAAAAATTCTGCATCGCCGAACAGCGTCAACTTCAACTAGAATTAAAACAGTTAGACGCACTTCTAGCACGAGAAATTGCTCAGGTAAATCGCGAAACAGCAATTGCCGCCATTGTCAAGCAAAAAAACTTAGAAAATTCCCCGATTCTAGTCACCGCCGAAAACATTATTGCCAACATCAACCCCGAAGATACACCCACTTTACGAGTTTTCTTATCACCTCCAGTATTGACTCACGATCCGGCTAAAGGTAATCAAAACTTTCCGGTATCTGAGGAGTTTTTAAGCAACTATTTGCGAACCTTCCTAGATAAGTATATCAGCGATGGTCGGCCAGTACAATTTATGGCGGTTCTTGGCGGACTAATGTTTTTCGGGAAGAGGCGGCGGCGGAAAACTTATTTGCCGGTTTGCGCGTGATTCCTACCCTGATTCTAGACTCATCCGCTACCCATGATAAGTTTTACCTGCGTTTTGGCTTTTGGCATATTAATTTCAAAAAGTATCGCTACAAAACTCCCATCAATCAGTTACCTTGGGTTGAGATATTGTATGATTTTGCCAAACAACGGGCTGTGAATTGGCAAACAAAACGACAAGCGTATATTGACTCTGGTAAGCCTGTGGCTGATTTCGATCTTCGTTTTGGTGAGGAAACAGTTAAACGCTATCAGGAAAATTTACGAATCTTGGAAATTGAACGGGAAGCCCTAGAGGAAGGAGAAGATTTAAGCGAAATTCATCGCCCTTATCATTTTCACAAAAATGATTCCGATGATTTAACAAAATTTATTTGCATTTGCCATGCTTTGATCGCGGGGTTAATTGTTGATGAATATTGTCTGATGTTTTTGCCTCCAGATGAGCGAAAAACACCTTTTCTACCGCAGTTACTCCCGGAAATGTTGAAAAAAATGCCCGCTGACGAACAGAATATTCTGACGGAAATTGCGGTTGGTTATTATCAGCAATTATATGATTGTTTGGCTGAACAAGAGTCGGCACTGATTCCTGATTTGCGTTTGGATTTAGCTATATCTCTGTTGATTTTGGCTGACAAGCAGTGGGCTGCTGCACAGTTGTATTTGTCTGTTCAAGATTGGTTGAGGCTGCACGGTTTGCCGATTCCCGAACAAAGTCAGTTATTAAATGTTTTGGCGGCGGCTTTGACGATTGATGATGAACCCTATGTAACTAAGCTAAATGAATGTTTGCGAGTTTTGGGGGCGAGTTTGCAGTTAAGTATCATTGAGTCTTGTTGGCGGAGGGGTTTGCAACGGGCAAAAAATGGGGAATATTCTTCGGCGATTACAGATTTTCATCAGGTTTTGCAGTTAGACGGTTCTCGGTTTGAGGCGAATTTTCAGCGGGGTTTGGCTTATTATCAAATTGCAGAGTATCAGGGCGCGATCGCTGATTTTGACCAAGTATTGCGGCTGAATCCGAATGAAGCTAGTGTTTACCACCATCGCGGGTTAGTTTATCAGAAGCTGGGACAGTTAGAACGGGCAGTTGAAGATTTTAATCTGGCGTTGCAAATTAATCCGAGTTTACCGGGTGTTTTGCATATCCGCGATGTGGCTTTGGCTGTATTGGAGGAGAGAAAACGGGAGGCGGAAGCGAAACGTTTGCGTCAAGAAGCAAAGGAAAGGGAACGTCAACATCAGGCAGCCGAAGCGGAACGTTTGCGGCGGGAGGAAGAAGCTAGTAAAGGTAAAGCATTTACTTTTGAAATGATCGCGGTGGATAAGTACGGGAAACAAACTAGCAAGCAGTCGGGGAAAGCTTATCAAAAAGAGGAAGATTTGGGTAATGGGGTGAAACTGGAAATGGTGCATATCCCGGCGAGTAGTTTTATGATGGGTTCACCGTCGGGAGAAGGTAGTGATAGTGAACGCCCCCAACATCAGGTAACTTTTGCCCAGCCATTCTATTTAGGGAAATATGCCATTACTCAAGAACAGTGGCAAGCGGTGATGGGAAATAACCCTTCTGGTTTTAAAGGTGAGAAACGGCCTGTAGAAAATGTATCGTGGAATGATGCGGTAAGTTTTTGTCAGAAGTTGTCTGAGAAAACTGGAAAAACCTATCGTTTGCCGAGTGAGGCCGAGTGGGAATATGCTTGTCGGGCTGGAACAACTACGGCTTTTCACTTTGGGGAGACTATTACTCCAGATTTAGTTAATTATGACGGCAATAATCCCTACGGTTCTGCACCGAAAGGACTTTATCGTCAAGAAACTACTCCGGTGGGAAGTTTTCCCCCGAATGGGTTTGGTTTGTACGATATGCACGGCAATGTTTGGGAATGGTGCGCTGATCCTTGGCATGGTAGTTACAATGGCGCGCCATCTGATGGTACTTCGCGGACAACTGGCGGAGATAGTAACCGAGTGCTGCGTGGAGGTTCGTGGGACGGCAATGCGGTCGATTGCCGTGCTGCATTCCGCAACTACGGCTCTGCGGGCTACTCATACAGGGGCAGGGGTTTTCGTGTAGCGGTAGCTTTGGCTGTCCCTTCCTCCCTGTCTTCCCTGTGAGGACTCTTCTTTGCTCTTTTGCCCTTTTGCGCTTTGCTCTTTTTCCTTTTCCCTCTAGCGCGCTAGCGCTCAATTTTTTTTTCGGGGAAGTGGCGATGGGTAGGTAGAAACCGGGTTTCTTGGTAGATGTTTATACCATTTTACTAAAATCGCGCAACACTCTTCGACCCCCCCTAGCCCCCCCTTGCTAAGGGGGGGGACAAGAATACTGTTGCATTCTTTTTTTAAATTGGTATTAGTTGAGAAACCAAGATTTTTCGTAGAAACCCGGTTTCATTGCGTAAGTCATGAGAAAAAAGGTTGAGAAATATCCCTTTTTTTGAGATAGTAAATAAGTATCCATTTTTCTCGCGCAAGTGAGAGGGTGGAGAAGGGACAAGCACTTCCGAGTGCAGCGTGGAGGTTCGTGGAACAACAATGCGGTCAATTGCCGTGCTGCCAACCGCAACTACAACTCTGCGGGCAACTCGAACAGGAACAGGGGTTTTCGTGTAGCGGTAGCTTTGGCTGTCCCTTCCTCCCTGTCTTCCCTGTGAGCACTCTTCGCTATCGGAACTGGCAAATGGGAATTTGTCGGGCGTGTAAGAAGAGTCCAGACTTGTTCCTGTGATGGGGTGACTTCATCCGAAAATAAAACCAAATCGGGTAGCTTGGTAGGGATTCCGAAGAGTTGCCCGATTTATTAGATAAAACTATAAATGAATTACCAAACTTGTAACGTGTGTCAGGCTGATGATGTGCGAAATAGTTAAGATTTTGCCATAGTATAATACCCTAGTTCCTAGGCTAGCAAATTGGAATTTATTGGATGTATAAAAAGAGTTCAGGAATAATTTTCCAACCGATAATGGAGAAGGCGAGATAATGCCAGAAATCAGCCGTTTTTTAGGTATCATCATCACTATGTCCTACAAAGACCACCCGCCTCCACATTTTCACGTCCGCTACAATCAACAAAAAGCTATCATTGATATCGCAACTCTTTCGATTTTAGAAGGTAAACTTTCCCCCCGCATCTTAGGTCTAGTTATAGAATGGGCGGCTATTCATCAGACAGAACTAATGCAAAACTGGGAACTAGCTAGAGTTCAATCTCCTTTAGAGCCTATCACACCGTTGGAGTAGAAAATGCTTAAAGATATTATCTCGGTTAAACCGTTAGAATTCTATCAACTACATCTCAAGTTTGAAGACTGTATAGAGGGAGTTGTTGATATCAGTGAACTGATCGAATTCACGGGCATCTTTTCCCCCCTACAAGACTTGAGTTACTTTGTTCAAGTCAAAGTTAATCCTGATTTGGGAACGGTTTACTGGGAAAATGGAGCCGATTTAGACCCAGATGTTTTGTATTCAATTATTACAAATCAGCCAATCGCTACCTATGAAAAAGAATCTGTTAGTCGATTTTAGGAGCGAAAATTTAATAACTTAAATACACCTATAATCCTCTCTCATGTAAGCTGCGAGCTAAAAGGAGGCTCTTCCTCCGGATCTGCGTTACCAGGCAGAGCGAAAGTAACAAGCAACAATAGGTTACAATACAGTTCCGATAAGAGAGTCCTAGCGATAAAACACTGTGAAACATAGACAATGCGATTGCTTCGTTTCTCTCTTCGGACAACGCTAACTGAACCGTATTGTAATATATTATAGTTTTTGGGATCTTTTCTACTTAACTAAAAATTGATGAGAATTGTTTTTTTTGGCACTCCTGATTTTGCTGTTCCTACTTTATCCAGTTTGCTGAGTCACCCGGATTTTGAGGTTGTGGGTGTGGTGACTCAGCCGGACAAACGCCGGGGAAGGGGCAATAAATTGATGGGTTCACCTGTAAAAGATGTGGCTTTAAATCACAGTCTTCCGGTTTGGCAGCCGCGCCGAATTAAGAAGGATGTGGAAACGCTTGCTAAGTTGCGGGAAGCGGAGGCTGATGTGTTTGTGGTGGTGGCTTACGGGCAGATTCTGTCTCAGGAAATTCTGGATATTCCTAGTTTGGCTTGTGTGAATGTTCACGGTTCTATTTTGCCGAAGTATCGCGGGGCGGCGCCGATTCAGCGCTGTCTTTTTAATGGGGAAAAGGCTACTGGAATTACTACTATGCTGATGGATGCTGGTATGGATACTGGGGCGATGTTGTTGAAGGCTTTTGCTGGTATTTCGCTGTTGGATAATGCTGATTCTTTGGCGGATAGGTTGGCGGATGTTGGGGCGGATTTGTTGGTGGAAACTTTGATTAAATTGAGGGATGGGGAAGTTAAAGGTGTACCTCAAGATGATGGTGAGGCGACTTATGCGCCGATGATTGAGGCGGCTGATTTTGTGCTGGATTGGTCGAAAAGTTCGATCGCCCTTCACAATCAAGTTAGGGGTTTTTTCCCGAATTGCACGACGACTTTTCGCGGTAACTCTCTGAAGGTGATTGCAACTGTGCCGGTGGGGCCGGAATATTGGCTGCAATTACCGCCGGAGTTGAGGGTTTTGGAACGGGAATGGCCTGTTTTGGCCCAGTTGTCGGGCGCAAATGGGGAGGTTGTGAAGGTTGTGAAGGGCTTAGGGGCGATCGTCCAAACAGGCGATGGTTTGCTATTATTGCGGGAGGTGCAGTTGGCTGGTAAAAAAGTTCAGTCTGGGGTGGATTTTGCCAATGGTGCTCGGTTGACGGCGGGTGAGATTTTTGGGAAAGTTGAAGCTACAGGCTAGAAAGTACCTGGAAGGGTTGATTGGTTTTTTCCCAATCTTGAATGGCTGTGTAAAGTTGTGTCAGTTGGAAATGAGAGGACTCGTAAGCAAGTCTAAGGTCTTTTTCTAGTACATCTGGCTCAACTTGCTTGGAGTTGCAGGTGCCTAGGGCTTTGCAAAGTGCGATCGACAAAATACAAATCATATCGTGACCGCAACAAACATACCACATATCTTGAGCATTTGTTTTTAAGCTATCCATCTTTGCTATAATTTCTGCCTCATCAAGTCCCAGTTTTTGAGAGTTATTTTTCACAGTTTGCAGTAATTTTGACTCATTTAGTTCCAAGGTTTTATCGTCTACAAATTTACTAAAAGCTAAACCTTCAAATTTTAAAGCATAATTAAACTTTAACGAAACCCATCGTAAATAACCAATAACTTTGGCACTTTCCAGTAAAGTTTGGCGAATATCTTTACCAAAATTATTGATTTTTTGTTCAGAACCGTGTTCGGAAAGAACTTTTTCAAGTGCTGGCGATTTCAGCAGCATAGTTTCAAGATCGTGAGTATCAGTTAATAGTAAGTTAGAACTAGATGTAACAGTACCTTCTAGTATCCAAAAATCAGCATCAACAATAGCCAACACGCCCGCAAAGTTATCCTTTTCAAGGATATTGAGCACTTTTACAACATTGTCCTTATTATGGGCAATTTCCACACGACACTTTGTGGAATCTATCAAGTTTTTCCACACCCGCGCATCTGTATCTCCCTCAGCAATTACAAAAGATCCAGTATATTTAGATTGAGTTCTCAGCAAGCGAAGTTTGTTGGCAATACGATCCGGTTTAAGATTATTTGTCATTCAACTGGCCCTTTCAATTCCACTGTCAAATCCCAGCGATCGTCTATAATATCTGGAGAATGAGATGCGATAAGCACGTCAAAGTTTGCCAACTTAATAATTGCTTGCAAATCTTTGAGAAACTCAACTTGCCATGCTATGTGAAGCGAAATTTCAGGTTCATCAATGAGAACCAGTGAGTTAGGTTTAACTCTGAATAACAACTCGTAAAGCATTACCAGTTCGTGTTGTTCTCCGAAAGATAAGTCTGTCGCCAACAAAGGCTTACCATCAGCCGTTGTAAAGGTAAAACCTTTATCTTTGCTGATACTCATATGCTTGTATAGAAATCGCTGTTGAATAATTCTCGTAAAAAGTTCTATTTTAGTAGCGAGTTCCTTGAAAACCATGAGTTTTTGTTCTACATCTTCAACATAAACTGACAAAATATTTTTTGTGGTATTATCAATATGTTGTTCAATTTGAAAATCAGGATTTTCGTCTTTATCCAAAAGACCAATTTCTCTGAGAAGAGAACGCTTTTGCTCAATTTCATTTAATTTGTTATGCAGCGTTTTCTCTGTGATATTGGAGGGTGATTTGTTATTAAAAATTCTTGCGGGAAAGGTTCTTTCAAGGGATTGAGATAATGCACCGTATTCAGCCAGTTTTGCTTGAATCTCTTCTGCGAGTTCCTGGGAATAGATACTAACCGATGGAATCATTGAAGGGTGTTTTGTATCTACCGCTGGTTTAGGAAAACTTGAGGGAGTTAACAAACGTTGAGTTTCGATAAAATGAACATCGATAGAACTTCTTAGTTCTGACAGCCATTTTGGTTCTTTCTTAACGCTCTTTGCTAACCTTGATATTAACTGTCTAGCTTTAAAGACGAGAATACGTTCTAATTCTAATTCTGAAACTTGAGTTGGTGTGTCTATGTCACCTGATGACTGTAGTGTATCATCTGTGATATCCGAAGACACATTGATTCCCGCTGAGAAATCATCTATTGAGTCCATTATTAAATTCGGTGAGAATATCTCTTTTGCTGCACCAGGCTTAGCAAAGTAAAACATTAAATTTTTATCTTTCTCATGTTCAGGTGCATCGATCGATTTAGTTATTTGTAGACAACTACCATCATCAAAGTCTAACCGGAACTCTGTAAATGGGATAGTCCAAAGTTCTGAGTCAAGTGAATTGAAAAATCCATTAATTAACCTAAATAAGGCTGTTTTGCCAAATCCATTTGGACTATGAATAATCGCGATCCTATCTTCCATATTGAGCGAAACCGGATGGTTGAACACTCCAAAAAGTTTGGTGACAGAAATTTTATTTATTCTCATTTTTCCCTCTACTTATATCAAATCCGTTAGTATTGGAATTATTGATTTCTCTCTTCTCTTCCTCTGTGTTCTCTGCGTTCTCTGCGGTTAAATCACCTGACGGTACAGCCGGAATTGATATATAGCCTTTCTTAAAAAGATGACTGACGGCTTATTATAACCGCTTAGACTAAGAGGGCTGAAGCCCAACAACGTACCTCATCTTTCTGAGAACCACTATAACTTACTAAAATTCGACTAAAGCTTCTTCTTCAACTCCCAACAAATCCCGCGCGGCTTCTAACATACTCTCAGTAATATCTTTCAAATCTTCGCGACTTGCTAAATAAGTTTTCAAAGCATCTAACGGTTCTATACTATTATTAGCATTCAATTCCGGCAACCTCGGCCTTGCTAGCTGGCTGACTAATTCCGGCTGAATTGTGTAGCTGTGGGCTGCGCCGAGAAGTGCGTGCAATTCGGCGTTATCAATTAAGTCTAATTGTTCCGATCGCAATTGGTAGATCAATCTCACGACAGCATCTTGGATTTCCTTCTTCCCAATGGCTTTCACCAAGTCGGCTTGGGGACTTTCCGATTCAGATACGTTCACCTTAATCGTCTGAAACACCCGCACGGGTAAGGTGCAAAATTCCCATTCGGCTTTACCCCGTGACAAATTAATCAACACAAAGCCTTTGTCTTCTTTCTCTTCGCTAAAGTCAACTCGTTCGATGCTTCCGGGATAAATTACGGGCGGATTGTTGGAAGCGTTGAGATTTTGGTGTTTGTGGACGTGACCGAGGGCTACGTAGTCGAAACAAGGGCGTGTTAGCATGGCAACGGGTATGTTGAATCCTTTGCCGACTGCTAAAAAACGCTCGGCGCCCAAGCTTGCTTTATCTGCCATTAAGTGCGCTAATAGTACGGTTGGTATTTCGGGATTGAGGCGGCGGATTTCACCTTCCATGGCGATCGTCAGTTTTTCGGTTAATAATTGGTTAACGTCGCCTACAGACAGGCTTTCGGTTTCTGATTTAGTCATTAAGGTCGATCGCGTCAACCAAGGCAGTGTAACCACCTGTACGGCGCCGTTGCGGGTGTGTATGAGGTGTGTTTCCAGGCGATCGCCTACAATAAACTTAGGTATTCCCAAAGTCCGGTAAATTCCCAAACTCGCGCCGCCCTGTCCCTGGGAATGTTGGTCGTGATTTCCTACTAGCAAAACCGTCGGAATTTGCGCCTCAACCAAGCGGCTGAATTGGCGCGCAAAAGCCTCTTTGACAAACGGTGGCGGCGTTGAATCCGGGAAAGCATCCCCGCCGAATATGACTAAATCTACGGGTTCAGAAATTGCTCTATCCATACATTTACTCAGCGTCGCCGCGAAGTCTTCCAGCCGCGTATTTAACCCGGTTTCTGGATTGACGCGCCCGTGGGAAAAGCCGCTTCCCATGTGAATGTCTGAAAGGTGAAGAATTTTAATCATTGTTTTTGGGTTTGTGACTTGTAATTTAGGTTCGTAGTGAGGACTTAATTTAGGTTCGTAGTGAGGACTTCAGTCCTTCTTTTGCTTCTGAAGAAGGACTAAAGTCCTCATTACGAACCTGATGCTGAAGAAGGACTAAAGTCCTTACTACGAACCTGATGCTGAAGAAGGACTAAAGTCCTTACTACGAACCTGATGCTGAAGAAGGACGCTGAAGAAGGACTAAAGTCCTTACTACGAACCTGATGCTGAAGAAGGACTAAAGTCCTTACTACGAACCTGTGCGATAATATTTGTTTAAATTTGCAGATCCGCCTAGGACATCGCTGAATACCGGACGGCTAAAATTATGTTATTTTATTCAGTCTGCGGAGGCAGACATTGTTTGTATAGACGCGGTTTGAACCGCCGTGCTATTTTAACACAATTCTAGAAATCGGGCGTGCCACAGTTTGCCACTTTCTGTCAATCCCTGCGATCGCACTTTGATTTTGACTCCCCGGGGGTTTGCCTCGTGCAGTCTGGCGATTTCCAGCATTTCCCCGCTGCTAAAGCCCGTTCCCACTGTTCCGACAGGTACTAATTTGCCGTCGATTTCTTGCGCGACTTCGATCGCGCTAAACGGCCGCCCCGCAACTTTTGTCGGAGTCAATCCCACAATAAATAAGTCGTATTCCTGACAGTATTTAGTCCTTACCATCGGGAATTTCTTAACATCTTTGCCGCCTACGTAGCGGCAGTTGTGCAAAATCCAAACTTCGCCTTCTCTGTTTTCAGCTTCCTGTTGCTGCGCTAGCAAAAGTTTTTCGCCTGCGGTGCGAGATGTCGGGACAATTTCAAATTCCGCAGATAAACTTAACAGCATTTCGCCAACTTCAACTCCGGCGGCAATTCTTTCTGATTCGGCGGTTTTGGTCAGGTCATTTCCCTGGAAAAACAAAGCTTTGAAAATGGCATAAACTGCGGTGGGCTGGGTTGTCGGAAAACCGCTTTCAATATTAACTGTAGCAGCTTGGGCGCCCGTGCGGTGTTCGCTGCCCGTACAGCTTTTGTAATACAGTTCGCCGTCTAAAACAAAGATGCCAATTTTAGCTGCTGTGTCGGTTAAAGTGCGATCGATCGCAATTGACGCTTGTTGCCGCAGGTTAGTCGATCGCGATTGGTAGTATACTTTATCTAGCGTCGCCACGACCACAACTCGGTTGCCATCGCGTTTTGGCTGTCCCCAATACTCGGGATTTTCGATATAATAAGAACGTTCGCTGGGCGCGTCAACCGGCTGCATCGTCACAATCCTTCCCGGCTGCAAGTGCGGAGGTAATTCGGGGACAATTGGATTGTTGGCAGTCTCAACTTTAGCCGCGGCCTTTGATTTTGCCGCAGGAGCAGCATTGGTGGTAGACTTGTTTGGAGTGTTTTTAGCCGGCTTTTCTCCCGTTTCCAATTCAAACGCTCTTTTCCAAAAGCCGATCGCCATTTCTGGATATCCTTCCGACTCGGCACACAGTGCAAAACTGATAACTTTTGCCGTACCAATGCCGCGCCCGTAATCAGCTAAATACTGCACCGCCCCCGCTTCACCCATCAAGTGCAATCCCCGCGTGACGATGCGATTGTTCCAGCGTTCTCGAATATCGGCGCTAATTTTTTTGGCTGCTTTTCGCTTGGCTTCTGCGTATTCGGTGCACTCCATAATGCCTCCTTTTTGTAGGGCTACTTGTAAAGTATACTCAAGCTTGATTCATTAGTCAAGCAAGCACAAAACCAGGATTTATATCATGTCTGGTCGATTACTATAACAAAAACAGTCCGCAAAAAGCAGTTCGTAGTGCGGACTTCAGTCCGCTTTCATGCTGCGGACTGAAGTCCGCACTACAAACCTTGTACTTCAAGGCATTATGCCATCAATCATTGCTCATCTTCAATCTTAAAATCTTCAATCCAAAATCTAAAATCCAAAATCCAAAATAGTCCGATTATCCCCTTGCACCTGTGACCGTTTGAAAAAACCTAGGCGTATATCTTTGTAAAAAACTCCCCACCGCCAGCGTAACTAAAGTTGCCAGGATGATTGTCAACAAATAGTATACAATGACAGTTATTGAATTAGAAGGCTTTGATAACTTGTCAAAAACTTCCTTAAAAACTGTTACCGTCGGTTCGTGAATAGCATAAACAAAAAATGCCAAACCCGAAAAATTCAAACAAGCTTTTTCTAGCTTTCCCGACACTAAATCTGAAGCGCACCAAATCGCCGCCGTACCCATTACTCTCGTGCAGCATTCAAACTGGTGTTGAAAAGTTTTAATGTCTGCTGTTTGCGTCATTGCCAGCACAAGAGCCATCCCTAAGTATATACCGATAATCGCACTTTTTCGTCTATCGAGCCAAGTTAAATCCAATTTTTGAACAGCAATCAGACATCCCAAATAAAAGAACAACGGCCCCAACCACTGGATACTCAAACCAATTTGCAAATTCAGCAACCAAGGCGCGGCAAACAAAGCTACACCTAGATAAGGTATCTTTCTAGCGATTATCAAAAATATCGGAGATAGAATCACCATCGCGATTAAATCCCGGACGTACCAGAAATGAAATGCGATCGGATAAAGGCTTTTATATCCGGTCAAACAATCTATAAAATTAGCAAAGCTGTAGTCCCCAATATATGCCTTGTAATGCCCTTGGATAATTGCACTCGTTGCCGGTACGTTCATGACAATTAACACCACAGTCAATAAAGATAAGTTCCAAAATAAATAGGGAACCAGGAGAGTCCAAAACCGAGATTGGAGCTTTTCTTTATAAGAATTCAGCGATAAATTAAAATTTCTGAAAAACAGGAAGCCTGAAAGCATGAACAGAAAAGCCACGCAAGAACCGCCCCAAGTCCCCGCAATCAACGTCTGGAAAAATTTGTCAGCATATCCCACAGAATTGATGGACGAGTGAATAGTAACAATCCCAATGATGAGAGGCAGACGCAATAATTTAATTCGGCAAGATATTTCCGGCGTAATTTGCATTTTTTACAGAAAAAGTGTAGGGTTCGATCGGCTGGCATTTGCATTGAGATGGCAAATTGTAGTAATCGGTTCGCCACCAATGCTAAGATAGCCTCGATCGTGCGTTGAGGTCAATCATGCCAGGAGTTGCTTCTTGCGAAGTCTGGTTCGCCAACTTCCGTTAGCGAAGCCCTCGAAGAGGATCGCACTTTTCGCACTTTCGAGAATTTAATATCAAGTCTAATTGTACTCTGATGATGCGATTGATTTTGTACAGCAAACCCGGATGCCACTTGTGCGAAGGGTTGCAAGAAAAACTCGAACAGATTGAAAGCCTCAAGTTTCAATTGGAAGTACGAGACATTACCGAACGTGATGACTGGTTTCAAGCTTACCAGTACGAAGTACCAGTTTTGTTTAAAGTTGACTCCCAACGCAAAAATTCTGGTGGCGACGCTGCATTTTCCCCAGAAGAACAATTACCTCGTCCTTCTCCCCGCTGTACAGTCCCACAATTGGAGCAAATGTTACAGAAATATTTGCAAATAGATCCGTCACAATAATATGATTTACGCAAAAAATCAAGCCCTTCGGGTGCCGGGCCCGCACTCTGGGCCCGGAGAGTGCGGATTTCACACCGAAAAGGCTTGTAGATAGCGGATCGAACAATTTCTGGCGCAAGTCATATTCAAAACATCCAAGTGAGGAGTTTTTCAGATGAAATTGAGAGAATTATTAGCAACACTTCCCGGCATTTCCTTTGACATCCAACATCGGGCCCTCGATGCCGAAGTCAAGGGTTTATCTACTAATTCCCATGCTTGTGGGGCGGGGGATTTGTTTTTGGGAATGCCGGGAACTCGCGTTGATGGGGGAGATTTTTGGCAAAGTGCGATCGCCAGCGGTGCAATTGCCGCCATAATTTCCACCTCCTCCGCCGAGAAAACACCCCCCCAACCCCCCCTTAGCAAGGGGGGGCTAGAAGAGCTTCCCTGCGTCATCCCAGTAGCCGATATGGCTCAAATTTGCGGTCAAATAGCCACCGCATTTTACGGCAATCCTGCTAGCAAATTAAAACTTGTCGGCGTTACCGGAACTAACGGCAAAACTACAACAACTCATTTAATCGAATTTTTGCTCAATCAAATGCAGTTGCCGGCAGCAATTTTCGGCACGCTTTACACTCGCTGGCCTGGTTTTCAACAAACTGCTCTTTACACTACACCTTTTGCGATCGACTTGCAAAAACAGCTAGCAGAAGCTGTCACCGCCGGATGCAAATACGGCGTGATGGAAGTCAGTTCCCACGCTTTGGCACAGCAGCGAGTTTTGGGCTGTTCTTTTGAAGTTGCTGTGTTTACAAACTTGACTCAAGACCATCTCGATTATCACCGCGATATGGAGGATTATTTTGAGGCAAAATCTCTGTTGTTCGGTTCGGATTACCTCAAGAATTGCGCTGTAATTAATATTGACGACTCCTACGGACGGCGGATTGTTGAAAGCCTCAAATCCGAGCAAGTATGGAGTTACAGCACTACGGACAAAACTGCTGATTTGTATGCTTTTGATTTGCAGTATCAGCCCAATGGAGTTAAGGGAATGCTGCACACTCCCAAGGGCGAAACTGCTTTTGTTTTGCCTTTAGTCGGTCAGTTCAATTTATCTAATATGTTGGCTGCTGTCGGTGCTGCTTTACAATTGGGTTTAGATTTGTCCGCAATTGTGGAGAAATTAGCTTTGTTTTCGGGAGTTCCGGGACGGATGGAACGGGTGCAAATTAGTTCCGATCAAGATATTAGTGTAATTGTCGATTACGCGCACACTCCAGATAGTTTGGAGAACTTGTTGAAGGCTTCGCGGCCGTTTATTCCCGGTCAAATGATTTGTGTGTTTGGTTGCGGTGGCGATCGCGATCGCACGAAACGCCCAATTATGGGTAAAATCGTGGCAGAGTTGGCCGACTTAGCCGTTGTTACCTCCGACAATCCGCGTACCGAAAATCCCGATCGCATTTTAGAAGACGTGATCGCAGGCATTCCTGCCACCGTAAAACCCGTCGTGATGTGCGATCGCGCCGCAGCAATTCGCGCTGCTATTATCGACGCTAAACCCGGAGATGGCGTGCTGATTGCAGGAAAAGGACACGAAGATTATCAGATTTTGGGCACCGAAAAAGTCCATTTTGACGATCGAGAACAAGCGCGAGATGCCTTGACAGCCCGAATGAGTTAATTCTCTTAACTGTTAACGGTTAACCGTTAACAGTTAGCTGCTCGCTGGTTGGGAAATTTGTGGGATTTTTCAGTATTTATACGAGGGCAAAATCGGATTGTCAATAGATTATAATAGTAGAAAATTTAATTTAATAATAAAATTTTTTGCTATGATCGAACTAACAGGTTATCAAATTCTCGATCGCATTTATTCAGGGACTCGCACCCAGGTTTATCGCGCCCGCAGCCTCGGCGATCGAACACCCGTCATCATCAAAGTCTTGCGGAACGAGTATCCCAGCTTCAGCGAACTGTTGCATTTTCGCAATCAGTACACGATCGCCAAAAACCTAAATTTTCCCGGAATCATCCAAACCTACAGCTTGGAATCCTACCGCAACGGCTATGCGCTGATTGTCGAAGACTTCGGGGGAATTTCTCTGAAGGCATGGACGGGGAAAGGCGAAACAGTTAAATCTCTGGTGGAGTTTTTCCAAATTGCGATCGCTCTCGCCAATACATTAGATATACTTTACCGCCAGCGCATCATTCACAAAGACATTAAACCCGCCAACATTCTGATTAATCCCCAAACAAAACAAGTCAAACTCATTGACTTTAGCATCGCATCAGTGCTGCCGAGGGAAACTCAAACCCTGATGAATCCCAACCGGCTCGAAGGCACATTAGGCTATTTATCTCCCGAACAAACGGGAAGGATGAATCGCGGCGTTGACTACCGTACTGATTTTTACTCTCTGGGTGTCACTTTTTACGAGTTGTTGGCGCGTAAGTTGCCGTTTCAAAGCAACGATCCGATGGAATTGGTACACTCTCATATTGCCAAACAACCGCCATTGCTGCACCAAATCAATCCGCAAATCCCGGAGGCACTTTCAGAGATTGTCAGCAAATTGATGGCAAAGAATGCTGAAGACCGCTATCAGAGCGCTTTGGGGCTAAAATTTGATTTAGAATTGTGTGGGCGTCAATTTGCAGAAAGTGGGAAAATACAAGGCTTTGCGATCGCCAGTCGGGATGTGTGCGATCGCTTCCTCATCCCAGAGAAACTCTACGGTAGAGAAGCCGAAGTTGCTCAATTATTGGCTGCGTTCGATCGCATTTCTAATTCCGAAACTATAGCGAGGAGCCAGTCAAAGCGCGAGTTAATGTTAGTCGCGGGTTTTTCCGGGATTGGTAAAACCGCGATTGTCAACGAAGTACACAAACCAATTGTCGGAGCGCGCGGCTACTTCATCAAAGGCAAATTCGACCAATTCAACCGCAATATTCCCTTGGGTGCTTTCGTGCAAGCATTTAGAGAATTAATGGGACAATTGCTGAGTGAAAGCGACGCTGAATTAGCAAATTGGAAAACCAAAATTTTAGCGGCACTCGGTGACAGCGCCCAAGTAATTATCGAGGTAATTCCCGAATTAGAGCAAATTATCGGTCAACAGCCAACCGCCACAGAACTGTCTGGAACAGCGACACAGAACCGCTTTAATTTACTGTTGCCAAAATTCCTGCAAGTATTCACCACCAAAGAACATCCGTTAGTCATTTTTCTCGATGATTTGCAGTGGGCTGATTCGGCATCTTTGAAATTGATGCAGTTGTTGATGAGCGAATCAGACGGCGGATATCTCCTATTAATTGGAGCTTATCGCGACAATGAAGTTGCTGCCGCTCATCCTTTGATGTTGGCGCTAGAACAAATTCGCAAAGCACAAGCTACAATCAATACGATTAGATTAGCAGCGCTGACTGAAACGAGTTTAAATCAACTCGTTGCCGATACGCTTACCTGTGCGGAAGCCATCGCACTACCATTAACTCAACTAATTTATCAAAAAACCAAAGGCAATCCATTTTTTAGCACGCAATTTCTGAAACTGCTGCACGATGATGGGCTGATTCAGTTTGACTTTGCTGCTGGTAATTGGCACTGCGATATTGCCAAAGTCAAAGCATTAGCTCTGACTGATGATGTCGTTGAGTTTATGGCGTTGCAATTGCAAAAAATGCCAAAATCCACGCAAGAATTGTTAAAGAAAGCCGCGTGTATTGGCAACTCTTTTGATTTAGAAACTTTGGCGACTGTCACAGAAGAATTGTCAGCGGAAACAGCAACAAATTTGTGGCAAGCATTGCAAGAAGGCTTGATTTTGCCGACCACTGAAGTGTACAAATTTTATCTCGGACGAGCCAGAGAAGAGGCGCCGCAGACTGCGGAAATTGTCAGCTACAAATTCCTGCACGATCGCGTCCAGCAAGCTGCTTATTCATTGATTCCGGAAAACCAAAAACAAGCAACTCACTTGCAAATAGGACAACTGCTGCTCCAGCGTACATCTGCCGCAGAGCTAGATGAGAAGATTTTTGAGATTGTCAATCAATTAAACTATGGCGTTGATTTGCTAGTTGGGTCAGACAAACAGCAACAACTCGCTGAGTTAAACTTGGCAGCCGGACACAAAGCTAGAGCATCAACTGCCTATGTTACTGCCAGCAAATATGCCACAATCGGCTTGGGATTGCTGAACGCCGATTGCTGGGAAACTCAGTATCGACTGACATTAAAATTGCATAATCTAGCGGCAGAAACTGCATATTTTGGCGGAGATTTAGCAGCGATGGAACAATTAGTGCAAATAATTTGGGCGCAGGCTAAAACAGCGGTAGAGCAAGTCAAAGCTTATGAAGTAAAAATTCAAGCTTGTGCTGCTAGAAACCAAGGACAAGAAGCGGTCAATCTCGCACTTGGCTTGTTAAAAATGTTTGGCGTAGAGTTTCCTGAACAGCCAAATCCGTCAGATTTTCAGCGAGATTTTCAGCAGATAAGTGCAAAATTAGCCAATCAATCGATTCAAGATTTAATTAATTTGCCACAAATGACGGATGCTGAAGCTTTAGCAGCAATGCGGATGCTGTCGAACTTGATTCCGCTGGCATTTACCGTAACCCCAGCTTTGTTTCCGCTAGTTACTTTAAAACAAATCGATTTATCGCTTAAATACGGCAACGCTGCTGATTCTGCTTTTGGTTATGCTAATTATGGATTAATTCTCTGCGGAATTATCGGCGATCTCGAAACTGGATATCAATTTGGCGAACTCGCTATGATTTTAGTGTCGCAGTTTCACAGGCCGGAGATGAGAGTCAAGGTATTGTTACCAGTCGCCTCTTGCATTAAACCTTGGCAGCAACATATTAGAGATACTTTAAAATTTTTCTTAGAAATTTACACGTTGGGTTTGGAAACCGGAGATTGGGAATTTACAGCCTACGGTATAGCCGAGTATTGCAGCACTGCATATTTACGTGGTTACAATTTAGTAGATTTAGGGCCAGAAATTACCCAATACAATCATTTTCTCCGGCAAATCAAGCAAGAAAGAGTGTTGTACTGCAATTTAATCGCGGAGCAAGCAGTCTTAAATTTATTGGGAGCAAGCGCAAATCCCTGTTTGCTGATCGGTGCTGCTTATAACGAAGAGGAAATGCTGCCGGTTCACCTGCAAGCAAGCGATATGTTCGGGCTTTTTGACTTCTATCGTTACAAGCTTCAGCTTTGTTATTTGTTGGGCGAATACGGTGCGGCGCTGGAAAATGCAGTGCAGGTAGAACAATATTTAATGGTGGCTGTTTCTAAGGTCAGAGTTCCCAATTTTTACTTCTATGATTCGTTGGCGCGATTGGCAATTTATGCCAATGCTGAAGCATCAGAACAAATTCAAATTTTAGAGCGGATTAGTGCGAATCAGGGAAAGATGCAGCGGCTCTTCTGGGTTTGCGGTGAAAACTGTATAATATAGGAACTTTACGCTAGAGGCTAAGCTTATGGATTTTCATCTTGACGGATTACTCAATTTGCC